>JAOQAL010000770.1 GCA_025963615.1 Chitinophagaceae bacterium
ACGGTTAATGAGGTATCGGAATACGAACGGACGTTCGGCGATACAGATATCATTTTGCCGGACGATATGCAAGAGCCGACCTTTTTGGAAAAAGCCCTTTCACGATTCTCAGTTCAAGAACAGAAAGCAACAACTGAACCGGAAAATTACGCGCTTGCAGCCCGGCAGGAAAAAGGCGAGCAATTGCCGGCTCATATAAAAAAGAAAATGGATAATGACAGGAACAAATTAAAAGGTTAATAATGTGGAAACAGATAGATATGATGAATTAGCTGAATTAGCTGAATCGATAGCGAATGAGAATTTCAATAATGGAAAGACAGACCTTGGTCTCATCCTGAAAAAGAAAAAAATACAAATAGTGAAAGGTAACTATGAAGAATATTTTATAGGAACGCTTTATCATAAATCAAAACAATTTACGATCCATCTTAACATGGATATGTTAAGAGAAAGCCATAATCCAAGAATCAGGTTTACTGTTGCCCATGAGTTGGGCCATTTCTTTATTGACGAACATCGTAATCTTTTGACAAACGGTACATCATTATCATTTAATAACTTTCATAATAAATCAAACATCGAAAAAGAAGCAAATCATTTTGCTTCTTTTTTGTTAATGCCGGCCCAACGATTCATAAAAAGGGCACAAGAGCTGGAAAAAGGCATACGTGGTATTCTGCAATTGGCCACCGAATTTGAATCTTCTATAGAAAGCACGGCAATTCAGTATATGAAGCTTAATTGCTGTAACGGATTACTTATTCGTTGGAACGAGGATAACGGCGTCAAATCTTACCTTTGTTCATCGAGTTTTGCAAGATTGAACGGTTCAGGCCAAAAGCCATTGATCCAGGTTTCAAATTCGTACCTGGATGGTATGAAAACGCATTTTAAAAATCATGACGTTATTTTTGAAATATTAGAATGCGCCACCAATCTGTCAAAATGGATGGCTAAGATAGCTCCTAACTCGAATGGGGATATTACCGCTCTTGAACAAACTATAAAAATGGGACACTTTGGCGGACTTACATTGGTTAGTTTAGGAACAAAATAATAGTTTGCCGACTTGATGCTACATGTAAACTGCCAATAATAAATCGTTTCTGGTTGTGAATACCTCTGCGTAAAATGTACTCAAATTGTAAAGTTGTACGAATAAGTCTTCTTCAGGCCTGTCCCAGATAAAGATTCCCTTCCAAACGGCGGCCGCTTTTTCAGTTAAGGGCATGGCGTGGAAGTCGTAGAGGGTGATCATTATGTCTAAAATAATTTATTGCTAATAACGCTTTAATATATTATTGATTGGCGATTTTTCTATATTCAAAAGTTCCTCTTTTAGTCGGATGTTTTCTAACTTCAACCCATTGCGGCTTACGTTTTAATGCATTATGGACAGATGGGCCGTCAAAGTCCCATCCTAAGGTTTTGAAAAACTCGGTTATTTTATTCATTTCCTTAAAATTCTTTATATAGTCACCAGCTAATAGCTTGTATTTAATCGCGAACACAATAGAGGGAGTTGTTTCTAGTAAATTCACATAGTGTGGTAGAATCTCTTTAAAATGTTCAGCCATCTTTTCTCTTAAGTTTTCAACAATTTCAATTTCAGTCTTTCCAAGTTCGTCGGAGCTATACATATAAAAGAAGGCTTCTAACACACCAAAAGTCTTTAAACTTATATCTCGTTTACAAGTTTCAATATTGGATACTGTACTCTCAGAAATGCCTAAAAGCGTAGCTAATGAATCTTGTGATAGGTCTAACGCATCGCGTAATTTTTTTAAATTTCGCGCTATCTTTTGTGGATCAATTTCAGTCATAGCTCAAAATGACACAGTTAAATTGTGTCAAATGGAGTAACTATTTGCATTTATTGAAATAATGTTTATATTTGTTATATAGAATGTAGGTAATAATTTAAAGAGTCTTGCAGCTCCAATTCTCACGCCGTTGATGCAGGACAGCAGAGTTATTCCCATTTCTTATTGTAGATGTGTAAATTCGCAACTAAATAAGGATGGGCCTCTGCTGTATTCCATATCAACGTAAGGCGTGAGAAACTGAATGGAGGTATGGTTTGCGGCAAGTCCGCCCTTATTATATATAACCACTCAAGACTCGTATTTATAATACGAGTATGAAATTGAATCCTGGCGCATTAAATTTTTTAAAAACATCCCGCGAAAGCGGGTTGTTTTCTTGGATCTATTCAAATCAACTCTATTCGGAAAAACTTCTAATAGCAAATGATAATAGTAGAGAAGTCCCCAATATTGTTATTTTTCCGTATAAGATATCCTCGCTATTTAATCAGATAAATAATCTTAAGACTGCAGCTTTTACGACGTCCCAAATACGCAGGGCGTTTAAATCCCAATCCTTTTTTTTTACAAGACATGAAGGTGCTAAGCATACTTGTTTTTTTTTAAAAGCTGCGGCTTCCCATTCCCGCCAAAACCCTATCAATAATATCATCGGCAGGCCCACATAAAGTCAGGCAGGCGGCAGCCCTTCAGTTAATAGTTAGGATTGGGGCTGCCGTTTGTTTTTTGGGAGAGGTCCCTCTATTTCCTTTTGTTTCCTGGTTTTTCATTGTCCGGCTTTTGGGCCGGGGTGGCTGTTATTTGCTTTTTTTATGGATGCTGTATTTGTTGAGCTGAAAGATTTTGCGGTCCGGACGCCGGAGCAGGTGTTCCGGGTGTTCTTTAAATTATATGATGCGGCGAGGGTCAGGGCGGAGCTTTGGCACCTGTTCGGTAGCTGGGCGGTAGCCCGTGAGAAGGAGCAGATAGCGCCGGGTGAACAGGAAGCGCGGGTCGCGCTGTTGTTCGATCAGCTGATCGCTTTGGCGGAAGCGCTGGAGATGTTGAAGGAGGGGAAGACGGTTTCCATCTGCTGCGTGGTCTGCGGGGGTAAACGGGGGGATAGGACGGGGGAGGACTAGTTTAGTTTTTTACAGGTTAAATTTTTTAAAATGAAGCGATTTTTTTGTTTCCTGGCCATGCTTTGCCTTTTTGTGGGTTCGGTGGCGCAGGATAAAGGTATTGGAGTGGGGCAGCTTGTTCCGGATGTTTGGGTGACCGGGGTTTCCGGTTTAAAGCTGGAGGGGAAGGAGGTGACGGCTTTCAGGCTGTCGGGGTTGCGGGGCAAACTGGTGGTGCTGGATTTCTGGGCGACGTGGTGCGCTCCCTGCAGGAAGATGGTGCCGGTCATGGATTCTTTGCAGCGGGTGTTCGGGGATAAGGTGCTGTTTTTGCCGGTGACGTATGAAAGGGCGGAAGTGGTAAGGCCGGTGTTGGCGGCGATGCGGAAGGTAAGGGCTTTTGAGCTGCCGGAGGTGACGTCGGATG
>JAOQAL010000777.1 GCA_025963615.1 Chitinophagaceae bacterium
CCCGGTTTCGAAATAAAATATGTCACCGAATCACATGAACCGGGGTTGAATAAATTACCGTTTGGAAGAATTCTTGTATTCCTTTTAAAAGCATTTATTCAAGAGGGCACTACGACGCAGGTAAAGCATTATGTATGTAGCAATTGTCGTACGGAATTTGACGAAATACCCGCTTAACTTCATTCAATTTTTTATTCGTAACTTTTGCTTTGCAAAAATTGCCGTATGTGGGAACGAGTTATTGATTATTTCCAGACCCTTGATCACAGGCCCATTGAGAGGACACTGTACCTGGTGACGGGGATGTTGTTGCTGTGGATGATAGAAGGTGCCATACCGTTAGTTGGATTGCGGTATAAAAAGAATAAAGTAAATCATGCGGCAGTTAATCTCACTTTTACTTTCATCCATCTTATCATCCACACCGGGTTCGCGGTTATTATTGTATTGCTTTCTGATTGGTGCCGTACTAACCATTTCGGTTTTGTATATTGGTTAGATGCTTCCGTTATTGGCGCTATCGTAATTGGTTTCCTGGCCCTTGATTTTTTTGGCGGATGGCTGGTGCATATTACGGAGCATAAAATAAAGTTTCTCTGGCGCTTTCATGTCATTCATCATACAGATAATAATGTGGATGTAACTACGGGCTTGCGGCATCACCCGGTGGAAAGTGTTTTACGCGGCCTTTTTTTTCTAATGGGGATTATTGTTTCAGGAGCTCCAATTTATTCTGTCATGATTTATCAGACCTGCCTGGTGTTTGCAACGCAGATCACCCATGCCAATATTAATTTGCCCCCGTTAATGGATAAGATAGTGAGCTATCTTTTTGTATCCCCCAATATGCACAAAGTGCATCATCACTGGAAACAGCCTTATACGGATAGTAATTATGGGGCGGTGCTGGCCATCTGGGACCGGTTGTTAGGGACTTTTATGAAGTTGAATCCGGGCGAGATCCGTTACGGACTGGATAGATATTATCCTAACGAAAAGGATGAGGACCTTGGTTTATTAATGAAGCATCCTTTTAAAAAACACCCACCTACTGTGAATGATTGAGGCGGATGCGAAAAAATCATTAATGTTGCGTTATTGATTTTTTATTATGACAAATTCTGAAATGACCGCTTCAAAAAAAGCGGTGAATCGCGGTTCTGTGGTCGCCATGATTCCGGCCCGTTACGCGGCCACAAGGTTTCCGGCAAAGCTAATGCAGGTATTGGGAAACAAAACCGTCATCCGGCATACTTATGATAATACAAAAGCTACGGGTTTGTTTGATGATGTAATTGTTGTAACCGACAGTGATATTATTTACCATGAAATAACTTCCCATGGTGGTAAAGCGGTAAAAAGTATCAAAGAACATGAAAGCGGCAGCGACCGTATTGCAGAAGCTGCCCGGCAATTAGGCGTTGACATTATTGTGAACGTTCAGGGGGATGAGCCTTTTGTAAAGAAGGAACCGTTGAAAAAATTACTGGCCGCATTTGATGGTGGGGATGGGGAAAAAGTTCAGGTAGCCTCGTTGATGCAGCTGCTGAAAGAGCAAAAATTAATTGATGATCCCAACTATGTAAAAGTAGTCGTGGATATCAATATGAATTCGTTGTTTTTTTCAAGAAGTGTGATACCCTATGCCCGCAATAAAGAGACCGTAGTCACGTATTATGAACATATTGGTGTTTATGCTTTTCGCAAGCAGGCCTTGCTGAACTTTACAAACTGGCCGGTGACTCCGCTGGAAGCTGCTGAAAAAATTGAATGCCTTCGATACCTGGAACATGGAATTCCCTTAAAAATGGTGGTAACAGATTATATGGGCATTGAAATAGATACGCCGGAAGATCTGGTGAAAGCCGCGAAATTTTTATAACCAATTGTAGACCTCATCCGGATTTGATGATAAAAGCAATGCAAATGTTTAACTCTTCGGAAAAACTAATCAGGGATCGATAACCTTTCTTCTTTCCGCCATTGTTTATCCATAATAAAAGTTCCAAAAGGAAGTAGCGAAGCCAACAAGGATTTGGCAAACCAGGCCATTGATTTGTTGTAGGTATTTTTTACTTCAAAGGCCAGTATTATAAATGTAATGAAGAGAATGCCATGCAGCATCCCCGTTATGCTAACCGCCTTTGGCTGGTTTGCTAAATATTTCAACGGCATAGCGATTAATAATAAAACAAGAAATGAAACGCCTTCAGCCAACGCTGTTTTTCTGAACCAGCGGAATGTTTTTTTTGACGTCATGTTAAGAGTTAAAATGTGTTGAAGTGATAAAAGAAGCATTGTAAAGTGTGAAAGTGTTTTAATAACGCGATCTCTTCTTTTCTCTTCACGCTGTTAATAATTCACTACCTGTTCCACAATTGTTTCCGGTATTTCCCGCCATTCATATTGCTGGTTACGCAGTTGCGGTTCAAAACCCGCTTCGCGGATGGCATCCTGTATTGTTTTATACGTAAACCGGTGGGGAGCACCGGCAGCGCTGACTACATTTTCTTCAATCATAATAGAACCAAAATCATTGGCTCCTGCCTGTAAACATAGCTGCGCGGTTTGTTTACCAACGGTTAACCAGGACGCCTGTATGTTTTTAACGTTCGGCAGCATGATCCGGCTGATTGCTATCATCCGGATATATTCTTCCGGTGTCGTAAGATTATGCACACCGCGGATCTTTGTAAGCAACGTATCGACATCCTGGAAAGTCCAGGGAATAAATGCCAGGAATCCTTTTGCACTGGCGGGTTTACGACTTTGTACTTCCCTTATTTTTATCAAATGGTCAAAACGTTCTTCAATTGTTTCTACGTGACCAAACATCATTGTGGCAGAAGTAGTGATACCGAGCTTATGGGCTTCATGCATAATGTCGAGCCATTCCTGGGTGCCGCATTTTCCTTTTGATATCAAACGGCGAACCCTGTCAACCAGGATTTCCGCACCAGCACCGGGCAGAGAATCCATTCCGGCATCTTTTAAAGCGGCCAGCACGTCCCGGTGGTTTGATTTTTCAAGCTTGGTAATATGGGCTACTTCCGGCGGTCCCAGCGTATGCAATTTAATGGCCGGAAATTCTTTTTTTATCTGTCTGAATATAGTGGTATAAAACTCCAGGCCTAAGTCTGGATGATGGCCGCCCTGCAATAACAACTGGTCGCCACCATATTTAATTGTTTCCTCAATTTTCCTACGATAGGTAGCCATATCCGTTATATAGGCTTCCGCATGACCGGGAATACGGTAGAAATTGCAAAACTTACAGTTGGCGATGCATACATTCGTCGTATTTACATTCCGGTCTATCTGCCAGGTTACTTTTCCGTGAGGCACCTGTTTTTTTCTCAACTCATTTGCCACAAACATCAATTCTGAAAGAGGAGCGTTGTTAAAAAGAAAAACGCCTTCTTCTATCCGGAGAAATTCAAAATTCAATGCTTTCTGATATAATGCCGTCAGATTCATATTTTATTTCTTCTATTTGCAAAGGTACTATGGCTGATAACATAAATTGTGGTAAATGGTTTTGATAGCACCTGTGTATTAAGTAAATTTATTCTTTTGCGGTAGCCTTTGCATCTTTTTTTCAAATATTCTTGTCTCTTATGGCTAACGCCGCCATTTAACCAAATTGACTGTATGACACGATTCCTGCTTGCTTTCAGCCTCTTAGTCTTTTTTTTGCAAAGTAATCCCTATCTCTATGCGCAGGAAGAATTTGTTGAACCACCTGCTAAATTGTTAACCCGGTTTACCTTTAAACAGCTTTATGGGGGGGTGATGTTACTGCGGGGTACTTTTGCGGACTATCCTGATTCACTCAATTTTATTTTAGACACCGGCAGCGGGGGCATTTCCCTGGATTCTTCAACAGCGGATTATTTTAAGGTGACCAGAGTGCCATCTGATAAAACAATCCGCGGAATAGCCGGTACCCGAAAAGTCAGTTTTATTTACAGTCAGAAACTCCATCTTCCGGGACTTACCATTGACAGCCTTAATTTTCACATCAATGACTATTCCATTCTCACCACTGTTTATGGAGAGCGGATTGATGGTATTGTTGGTTATTCTGTATTAAGCCGGTATATTCTTTCACTTGATTATGACAGTTCTATCATTTCATTTTATACAAAAGGATATCTTAAATATCCAAAGGGTGGCTATCTTTTAAAACCAAATATAACGACGCTACCTGTGCAGGTAGCCCGGATCAAAGATAGCAGAACCATTACCAGCCGGTTTTTATTCGATATGGGCGCGGGTCTTTGTTTAATGTTATCTTCTGATTTTATGAAAGACAGTGCGTTGCTCAGTAAAAAAAGAAAATTGTATGTAAAAGAGGCAGAAGGCCTGGGAGGTAAAGTGGATATGCAGGCAAGTGTCGTGCGTGAATTTAAACTGGGTCCATATAAATTCAGGAATGTGCCAGTGTATATATTTGATGATACTTACAATGTTACTTCCTATCCTTATCTCGGTGGCATACTTGGTAATGATTTATTACGCCGGTTTAATGTGATATTAAATTATGAGCGACGTGATATTTACATTAAGCCAAATACGCATTTTACAGAACAGTTTGATTATGCCTATACGGGTGTAGAACTTTATAATGTTGACGGGCAGATAATAATAGGAGATGTAGCGGAGGGATCGCCGGCTGAAAAAAGCGGATTAAAGGAAGGAGATATTGTTGTGGGCATCAACAGGACATTTAATCAGAATCTTTCTCATTATAAGGCTGCGTTGCAGGTAGCCGGGGAAAGAGTTAAAGTTGTTATCCGGCGGGATGATAAATTAATGGAATTTACTTTTAAGGTAAAAAGCATTCTTTAGTGCATTTTGTTATCGAGATGGTAATCGGATGGCTTGCTTTTTCCTTTCTTTTAGTTTGGCCAAGGCAACTTCCTTAATTTTCAGCAAATTCTTTCTCTTACTTTTTTTTGTGGAAAAAAAAGCAGTCCCGATAGGGATCGGGACCTGCGACAAAAAAGTCCCGATGGCTATCGGGAAAAACGAATACGCCCTCCCGATAAAAAATCGGGACAAGCTGTTTTCCGGACGGTTCCCTGATGGGGCTTCAGTGCTACTGTGATCTCAGCAGTTTATCGCTACTCCCTCGAAAGCATACAACAAACTGGAAAATTGGATTGACGCCAATGCGATAGTCACCGGGATCTGCGACAAAAAAACTTGTTTTCTTTGACCAGGCAATTATGTATTCGATTTTCGGTTTTCTTATCCCGGGCTCTGGCATCAGCTTTTTTCCCGGGCGGACTAGAAATTTTTTTATCAAAAAATTCCCAATAACAATATTAATTGTAGATTCAAACCGTAAAGACAAACAAGAGGAAAGAATAGCGGATCACCGACACAGGCAAGAGTTCTTCCGGAGATGAACCAGGAAATGCGCAAAGGGCGAAGGAACGCAGCCATGTTTTATACCGTAATACCC
>JAOQAL010000786.1 GCA_025963615.1 Chitinophagaceae bacterium
TAAAGATCTATCCGGGGACATTTTCCAGCGCCTGCCCGATGCTACCCACAACGAGGCTGTCTCAAAAGGAATATTTCACGCAAAGGGCGCTAAGAAGCAAAGAACGCAAAGAGATGAACTGTTAAGAATCAATCTTTGCTTTCTTAACATCTCTGCGGGATTATTTTAAAATAACGATTTTGAGACAGCCTCAAAGGGCATCAAGTTTCGGTGGTTGACTTGTGCCTTCACGTTATGGCGTTGCGAAGCTGGAGTATCCGAAATATACTTTTCTTCAGCTCAAAAAAGAAGCGTGGCAAGAACCCATAATCGAAAAACAATAAACCAATTAATTACCCGGCATCGCGGATATGATATGACTTCGGTTGTACAAAGGCCCGGATGCCCTGGTAAGACAAGGTGGCCCCAAGCCCGGAATGTTTGCGGCCTGACCAGGGAAGTGCCCCACTAACCCGGTCGCAACAGTTCCAATAAACAGTTCCTGTATTTATTTGCTTCATTAATGTTTCAGCCCGTTCAAAACTTTTTGAATAAACGGCTGCTGTTAGTCCATACTCTGTGTCCTGTATCAATTGCAGCGCTTCATTGTCATCTTTTACTTTCTGAATACCGGTGATGGGACCAAAGGATTCCTCCTTCATCACTTTCATCTGGTGATTGACATTTACCAGCACCGTTGGCTCTATGTAGTATCCTTTTTTATCCAGCGTATTTCCACCGGATAAAACAGTCGCCCCTTTTTCTTTGGCGTCTTTGATTTGATCCATTAAAAACTCCTGTTGTTCTTTCCGGCTGAGAGGACCGATTTCAGTACCTGCCAGCATCGGGTCGCCGATAACAATTTTCTTAGCCTGCCCGACATAAGATTTTACAAACTGATCATACACTTTTTCCTGTACATAAATTCTTTCTACAGCACAGCAGCTTTGTCCATTATTATAAATCACTCCTTCCAATGCCGCAGCAGCTACCTGGTCAATATCTGCTACATCATCCATTACATACAAAGGATCTTTGCCACCAAGCTCCAATTGACAAGGCACTAATTTGGAAGCGATTTTTTCGGCAATATATTTCCCCGTGCGGTAACTGCCTGTAAAGAAATATCCATCTAAAGGAAGTTCCAGTAAATATTCTCCCACATTGCCTTTACCAACCACCGATTGAAAAACATTTTCAGGCACCCCTGATTCATACAGTAATTTCTGAATAGCCAAACCCGTTAGGGTTGCATACTCAGAGGGTTTATAAAAAACAGCGTTGCCGCCAATCAGTGCAGGAATGAATACATTTACGCCTACCAGGTAAGGATAATTCCAGGCAGAAATATTTGCAATAATTCCCAGGGGCTCATAGGCGATCTTTTCTTTGGTTGCGCCTTCTGTTACAACCCATTCTTCTGCCAGCCATTTCGCGGAATTGTCAATAAAAAATTTCATCCGGTTCCGGGCTCCATTCAATTCATTATAGGATTGCTGTAGCGGTTTTCCCATTTCAGCGGTGAGTGTCTTAGCCAGTTCGTCTTTATGTGTGTCCAGTAAATCGTAAAAAGTCGCGATACACTGAACTCTTTTTTGCACGGGAACTTTCGCCCATTGCAACTGGCCGCTCCGTAGTAATTGATATTTTTCTTCAACGCTTTTTTTACTGTCTTCTGGTATTTCACGGATCACTTCTTCTGTTGCCGGATTAATGACTTTCATTTTTTTCTGACTTTGATTTTATTATTTCTACAATAAAACGATTCCTGATATTTTTTGATAAGGGAGTATCCTGTAACCGGAGCTTATACATCCGTTCGGGGTGCCATTGCACACAGAGCAGGAAAGGTTTTCCCTTTTTATCTTTCCATTCTGCGCCTTCAATCGTTCCGTCATCTGCTATGCAATTGACCATCAGGTCATCACCCAATTTATCAATGGTCTGGTGGTGTGCACTATTTATTTTCCCGGTGTCTACCGTTACTATTTCGCTTAGTAACGTGTCTTTATACACATCAATGCTATGCTCTTTATCCAATTCCTCTATGGCCTTATGGGTTTCATTCAAAGTTCCCAAGTCCTGTTTAAGGGTACCGCCCTGTAAAACATTTACCAACTGTAACCCCCTGCAAATCGCCAATACAGGCAAGGAATATTCCAGTGCATATTCATACAAATGTTTTTCAAATAAATCTCTTTCTGTATGCCAGCCTTCTTCCGGTTTATTGGGATAATCCATGGGTCCACCATAAAAACGTGGATGACTGTCAATACCGCCTGATAAAACTAATCCGTCGCAGTCTTTAATTGCGGCGGCATTGTTTTTTTCTACAGCCAGCTCGATGATCTCAATATCATCATCTCCTTTTAACCAGTTAAGGTAATTCTGGTGCTTATGTTCGTAGCCGGTATATGTTAAGCCGATTTTTATGCCCATTAGAAATAAACAATTTTGAACACCCAATGTTCATATTTTACAATGCCTCTCCGTATAATCCCCTGAAATCTTTACGGCTCACCGGTTTAGGATTATTGGGATGCGCAAAGTCTGCGAAGGCCAGGTCGGCTAGTGTTTCCAGGTGTTCTTCCTTTACCTGTATATCCCGCAGCCTATGGGGTATACTAATTTTTGAGTTCAGATCGAACAGGTATTTTACCACAGCATCACCTGTTTCTTCTTTTAGTTCCAGCGCCCTGGCTATGCGGCGGAATTTATCTTCAAATCCCGCGATATTAAATTTCATACCATAAGGAATATTGACCGCATTGGCCAAACCATGATGTGTATCTAATAAAGCCGAAAGCGGATGGGCCAGTGAATGAACGACACCCAAACCTTTTTGAAATGCAATGGCTCCCATCATGGATGCCAGCAACATTTGACTGCGGCTTTCCAGATCGGGCTTGTTCGTTGCTTTTTCCAGCGAATCTTTTATCAATGAAATTCCTTCGAGTGCGATACCATCGCATATAGGATGATAATTTTTGGCAAGAAAGGCTTCCATATTATGGGTCAGTGCGTCCATGCCGGTTGCTGCTGTAATGAATGGGGGCAGTTCCATTGTCAGCAACGGATCTGCAAACACGATTTTTGCGAGCAATTTGGGAGAAAATAAAATTTTCTTCTGGTGTGTCATGTCATCCGAGATAACGGCGCTTCGGCCTACTTCGCTGCCGGTGCCGGAGGTAGTGGGTACGGTAACAAAATGCGGAACCTCATTGGTAACATATATATCGCCGCCAATCAAATCATCATATTTAAACAAATCTTCGCGGTGATTGATCCGCAATACAATGGATCTTGCGACATCTAATGCAGCACCGCCGCCAATACCGACAATGGAATCTCTTTTTGTATTATCCCAGGCATCGGTTCCTTTGTAGACATCGGACTTTACCGGGTTTTTATGTATATCACTGAATACTTCAACTGAAATACTATTGCTTTTCAGATCATCAATAATATTTTTAAAAAAAGGCAACTGGGCAATGGTGGGATCCGTAACGATCAGCGGCGCTTTTAAGTTGTTTTGCCTGAGATATGCTGGTAATTCTTTCACGGCTCCCGCCCCGAAGCGGATGGTTGTTGGAAAATTGAACTGGTGTACTTTATCGAAAATCATTGTTATTTTTTTTGGGTGAATAGGAACCCGATAGCTATCGGGTGGTGAATAATGAATTCACTGACCATTCTCTATATTATTTCAAAATATCTTTTTAATTCCCAGTCGGTTACCACTTTGGAGAATTGCCGCCATTCCCATTCCCTGGTACCGGTAAAATGGTTTACGAATTCTTCCCCGAATAATTCTTTGGCGACCGCGGATTCTTTCATAGCCTGGGATGCTTCCCATAAATTTTTTGGAAGTATTCCGTTTTTCGTATTGGCATACCCGTTGCCAACCGTGGCTGGTGTTTTCAGCTTCAGTTTGTTTTTTATTCCATATAATCCGGAGGCCAGGCAGGCAGCGATTGCGAGGTATGGATTGGAGTCGGAACCAACGACTCTCGTTTCAAGTCTTGTTGAAGAGGCTCCTCCCTTTAATACTCTTAATGCAGTAGTCCGGTTATCTATTGCCCATGTCAATGTGGTTGGCGCCCAGGCACCTTCTACTAATCGTTTATAA
>JAOQAL010000797.1 GCA_025963615.1 Chitinophagaceae bacterium
CTATAAAATGCCGGAATAGCAAAGCAGTTGAAGAAGGCTACAAGCTATAAGCTTCGAGCAACAATCTGCTAGGCCGATAGTCCAGTAACTTTCTTCAGTCTTGCAGCTTGTAGCCCGAAGCTCGAAGCTAAAGAATTGTTACAACCTATGAACTACGTGACCGATAGTTCAGAAACTTTCTTCAGTCTCGCAGCTCATAGCTCGAAGCTCGCAGCTTTCCTTGATGTCACTCAAAATATAAATGGTACTACGGTAATTAATCCCATTAATGGTTCAGGTTTCTTCAACAATCTTTATCTTGTAGCTTTTTCACACTCCAAACCAATGATTACTTTGAGAATACTTCTTCTGTTTTGTTTATTATCCGGGAATTTCATTTTTGCTCAGAAAAAGAACAGTTCCTATGTATTACACATTCATCGTTCCTCTTCGGCCATCAATGTCGATGGCATCATGGATGAAGATGGATGGCAACAAGCTGAAACAGCGGGTAGTTTCCATATGGTACTACCGATGGATACCAGCCTGGCCAAGGTGAACACGGAAGTGAAAATGACCTATGATAACGAAAACCTTTATCTCCTTGCCACCTGTTTCCATGGCAATAATAAATACATGGTAGAGTCGCTGCGCCGTGATTTTAGTTTTGGAAAGAATGACAATTTTCTACTTTTCATGGATCCATTTGATGACAGAACCAATGGGTTTTCCTTTGGCGCCAATGCTGCAGGTGCACAATGGGACGGCACGATGTACGAGGGTGGCAAAGTGGATCTGAGTTGGGATAATAAATGGATCTCCGTAGTAAAAAATTACCCCGACAAATGGATATTTGAAGCAGCGATACCCTTTAAGTCTATCCGTTATAAAAAAGGCATAACAGAATGGGGAATTAATTTCAGCCGGCTCGATATAACAGTCGCTGAAAAATCAAGCTGGACACCGGTGCCACGACAGTTTCCCACAGCATCCCTGGCTTACACGGGGAGTTTGATCTGGGATGAACCCCCTCCTTCAGCGGGGTCCAACGTTTCAATAATTCCTTATGTCCTTGGCGGTATTTCAAAAGATTATGAAAATAAAAAATCAACGGCTTACCGGAAGGATATTGGCGGAGATGTAAAAATTGCCGTTAACTCTTCAATGAATCTTGATCTTACTGTAAATCCTGATTTTTCGCAGGTTGATGTAGATAAACAAGTAGCTAATCTTGACCGTTATGAACTTTTCTTCCCGGAAAAAAGGCAATTCTTCCTGGAAAATGCAGATCTCTTTGCCAATTTTGGATATGCCACTATACGGCCATTCTTTTCACGACGTATCGGACTGAATGCACCCATTCGTTTTGGTGCCAGGCTCAGTGGCAAATTAAATAAAGACTGGAGAATTGGCGTGTTGGAAATGCAGACCGGCAAAGTAAATAATATCGGTTTGCCTGCACAAAATTTCGGTGTGTTTGCTTTACAGCGTAGAGTATTTTCAAGATCAAACATTGGTGTCATTTTCGTTAATAAGCAGTCCCTGCATTATGAACCAGGAAAGGACAGCACCAAACCTGTCTATTCCTTATATAATCGTAACGCAGGCCTCGAATACAATCTTGCTTCTGCCAATAATCTCTGGACTGGTAAAGCGTTATTTTTAAAAGCGTTCAGTCCGGGTGTGAACCGTAATGATTGGGTACATGCTGCGAACCTGCAGTATTTAAGCCGCAAGTGGTTGTTTTTATGGCAGCATGAATTTGTTGGCCAAAGCTTCAATGCGGAAACAGGTTATGTTCCCCGTAATAATTATATCCGCATCAATCCACAGATCAGCCGATTATTTTTTCCAAAAGGTGGACTGCTCGTAAGCCATGGCCCTAAGCTGAATTCTTCCTATTATTTTAATAAATCACTGCATCAGACCGATAATGAGACCTCCCTTTATTATAATTTTAATTTCCGTGACCAAAGTATTGCCGATGTATGGGTCATGCATGATTATGTAGAATTACTGAACCCTTTTGATCCTACCAACTCCGGTAAAGATTCCTTGCCCACCGGATCAAAACATCGCTGGAGCGCCTTCGGCACAGATTATTTTTCCAAACCACAGCAACTATTTACTTATTCTTTTTCTACCCGCTTTGGTGGTTACTACGCAGATGGTTCAAGATTGAACTTGTCCTGCGACATTGGTTACCGCATTCAACCTTTTGTAAGTGTTCTCATCAGCACCAGCTATAATTATCTTGATCTACCACAGCCCTGGGCCAAAACATCTTTCTGGCTGGTTGGTCCACGCATTGATATAACGATGAGTAATAAGTTATTTTTTACCGCTTATATGCAGTACAACCAGCAATTGAAGAATATGAACCTGAATACCCGGTTTCAATGGCGCTATAGCCCGGCTTCCGATTTATTTCTCGTTTACACGGACAATTATCTTCCAGCACCCTTTTCTGTTCGTAACCGCGCCCTGGTGTTGAAATTTAATTACTGGTGGAATATTTAAACGGCCCTTTTAGCAACTATTTTTGCCGTTGATCATATAATGATATTTATTTGCTGCAAGCAGCAAAAATTCAATTAAACTTGCCTTTTCATTACCTGCCGCTTTAACTGACACTTACCATCAATCTTTCGGAGGAACAAAATAACTGTTCCTGAAACTACCATTTAAAAACCGGGGAGGAAATATCTCTAACACAGCATACTGAATTATGCTGTGTCAGACCCACCGCGTTGTTTTTAAAATCGTGTCAGGTTATAATTGCGCTGCGGCTTTTTTAGCTCCCCATCTTGTTTTCCTAATACCCCAATCTTAGATCAGGATTGGAAACACCCTGTTTATCCATTAACCAAACTAAGAACAACATGAACAGACAGAACGGTCCTTAATACCTTAATACGAACTATGAAATGGATACGAGGGAAGCGGAGCACTATAACGGCAATTTTAATTGTTGCCGCCATTATATTTCTATTCAGCCAATGCCTGGACAGGAAAAAAGAAGTGATAGCCGATTCAAAGGGCAGGCCCTACGCTGGTTCGGAAACTTGTAAAGACTGTCACAAAAACATTTATGACAGTTTTATTCATACGGCCCATTATAATACGTCGGCGCCGGCAACAGAAGAATCTGTAAAAGGCAGGTTCAATACTGATTCAAGTATTTATTCTTATACCTATTACGATAAGGTAGCGATGGAGAAAAGGAACAACCTTTTATACCAGGTAGAATATTATAAGAATGAACAAAAAAATATCCGTCGTTTTGATATAACGATTGGATCCGGAACCAGGGGCCAATCGTTTTTATACTGGAATAATTATAAACTTTTTCAATTACCGGTTTCATATTTCACTGCTGCCGCACAATGGGCCAATAGCCCGGGTTTTCCATTACACAATATCCTGTTCAACCGGCTTATTACGACCCGTTGCCTTGAATGCCACACCACTTTTTCAACAGCTGTTTCATCCTCCATTCAAAAGGAGGATGAAAGGGATGCACAATTAATATATGGTGTTACCTGCGAACGTTGCCATGGCCCTGCCGGAAAGCATGTTGAATTCCAATTACAAAATCCAGGAGAAAAAAAAGGAAAATTTATCATTAATCCGGCATCCTTTAGCAGGACACAGCAAATGGATATGTGCGCTTTGTGTCATTCAGGAAAAAGAGAAAATATAACACCTCCTTTTAGTTTCACAGCTGGCGATACGCTCGATAAGTTTTTGGCGCCGCCCCCCGACCCTCCTCGTGCAGAAAACCTGGATGTACATGTAAATCAATATGGCTTATTGAAAAAAAGTAAATGTTATCTTTCCAGTACCACCATGACCTGTAATACCTGTCACAATACCCATGCGCAGGAAAGAGGAAATATAGCTTTATTCTCACAACGCTGTATGACTTGCCATAAAAAGGAAGAATGTCATTTTTGTGAAACGAACAAATCAATGGACGCTTTAACAGCAGCCAATTGCATTGATTGCCATATGCCGGTTAAACCTTCTACGGTACTCTCCGTTCAACTACAGGGTAAGGAAACATCCTCGCCCGCAACGATCCGCTCACATTTAATTGCCGTGTATCCCGAAGAAACAAAACGATTAGTTTCATTTATAAAATCGAAATAGCCTGTTTTCAACAGCAATTGATTTTCGTTTGGCCCAAAATATTTATATTGAGCAGTATATCTGACATCTCAACCACCCAACATGACGATTGCCATTATACTACTTTCCCTGATACTGCTTGTGTTACTGATAACATGGGGCAAGTTCAATCCCTTCCTTGCTTTTCTTATCGTTTCTATTATGACAGGTTTATTATTGGGCATTCCGGTTACTGAAATAACGAAATCGGTAAAAAAAGGCATTGGAGATATGCTGGGGGAACTGGTGATTATTATTTGCGTAGGCGCCATGCTGGGTAAACTGGTAGCGGATAGCGGTGCTGCAAAAAAAATATCGGACGTCCTGATGAAAGTATTTGGCAGGAAATATTTTCTCTGGGCTATGATGGTAACCGGTTTTATTGTCGGCATACCTTTGTTTTATAATGTCGGTTTTGTTTTGCTGATACCGTTAATATTTTCTGTGGTATATCAGACTAAACTTCCGGCAGTCTATGTAGGCTTACCCATGCTGAGTGCACTTTCTGTGACTCATGGATTTTTACCGCCGCATCCCTCTCCGACTGCGTTGGTAGCACAGTTTAATGCAAACCTCGGGCTCACGTTAATATATGGTATCATCATCGCTATTCCCGCAATCATTGTGGCCGGGCCTGTTTTTGCCCAAACATTAAAGAAGCTGAAATCAGAACCCCTGCAAACATTTCTGCCTAAGGATATTCCCGCCGATCAATTACCCGGAACTTTTAATAGTTTTATCTCGTCCCTGCTTCCTGTTATTCTCCTGCTCATTACAACTGTTATTCCATTTGTTATTGAAACAAAAGGAATGGCACATAATATTCTCCTCTTTTTTTCCGATCCAGTTATTGTCATGCTGATTTCTTTATTGATTATTACATTTACGCTGGGAATCACGAATGGAAAAAAGCTAAAAACAATTATGGAGCTATATGGTGATGCAGTAAAAGACGTCGCACTTATTTTATTGATTGTTGCAGGAGCAGGCGCATTAAAACAGGTTTTTATTGACAGTGGTGTGAGTGCTGCCATCGGCAATCTTTTACAGGGTATATCTATTAATCCCCTGATATTGGGTTGGCTGATTGCGGCCATTATCCGGGTCTGCCTGGGATCTGCAACCGTTGCAGGGTTAACGGCTGCAAGCATTATATTGCCTGTTATGAGCCAGGCCCATGTCAACCCGAACCTGATGGTGCTGTCCATTGGTGCGGGTAGCCTGATGTTTTCACATGTGAACGATTCGGGGTTCTGGATGTTCAAGGAATATTTTAATCTTTCCATAAAAGATACCATACGCTCCTGGTCATTAATGGAAACAATTGTTGCCATCATGGGATTAGCAGGAGTTTTATCTTTGAATATATTTATCGGATAAATAAAACAGAAAATGATTGAACAAAAATTAGCGGAACTCGGATTATCATTGCCGGTTCTTCCCGGGTCCAAGGGAATTTATAAATCCTGCCTGGCTGATGGCAACAAACTGTATGTTTCTGGACATGTATCCTTACATACCGATGGAACATTCATTACCGGCAAAGTTGGAAAAGACATCTCCGAGGAAGATGCTAAGCTTGCGGCAAGGCAATGTGGGCTGGCGATCCTCAGTTCTATAAAAAAACATTTGGGCGATCTCAGCAAAGTGAAAAGGGTTATCAAAATTCTGGGAATGGTCAATGCGGTGCCCGAATACCAAAAACATGCGATAGTCATCAACGGTTGCAGCGAATTGTACGCTGCGCTGTGGGGTGAGGAAAATGGGATCGGCGTACGAAGCGCAGTAGGCATGGGTTCCCTGCCCGGAAATGTTGCTGTCGAAATTGAAGCGCTATTTGAAATTCATTCTTAAATTCTACCTGGATAGGTTTAGTTACTAATGCATACGGAAAAGAAAAAAAACGCAAAAGTTGTATCGTTTGGTGAAATTATGTTACGGCTGGATTGCCCGCCTGGCCAGCGCTTTCAGCGAAACGAATCTTTCAACCGGTTTTACGGGGGGGCGGAGGCCAATGTTAGCGTGGTACTGTCTCAATTAGGAGTTGATGCCTGCTATGTAACAGCCTTGCCGGCCAATGACCTGGGGCAGGCCGCCATAGATGCCCTGCGGAGTTTTGGCGTGGATACTTCGTTTGTCCATCGCAGTGGTGAACGGGTCGGGATCTATTTTACAGAACATGGCAATAATATCCGGCCTTCGCGGGTGATTTATGACCGGAAAAATTCTTCTTTTGCTATTCTTACTCCCGGCATTCTCAACTGGAACTATATATTGGATGGTGCTGGCTATTTTTTCTGGACGGGTATTAGTGCGGCCTTAACGCAAAATGCAGCGGATGCCTGCAAAGAAGCGATTCTTTCCGCGAAGTCGAAGGGCCTCAGCATTGCCGCGGATATGAACTACCGGCGCACCTTATGGGATTACGGCAAGCATCCTGCTGAAGTAATGCCAGAATTATTATCGCATTGCGATGTTATTACCGGGGATATTGATACCATTGACGCCTATTTTGATATCAAAGAAGGTAAAGGTTCTGTAGAAGATAAGTTCCGCTTCTGTGCCGCTGAACTGAAGAAAAAATTACCGGCCATGAAGGTCTTCACCATGAGTTTTCGGGGAACAGATCAAAACAATCAATCTACTTACAGCGGTGCATTACTGGCAGAGGATAAATTTTATTTTTCACCGGAATATTCTTTGCCCCAGGCTGTTGACCGCATCGGCAGTGGGGATGCCTTCCAGGGTGGATTATTATATGGACTTATTAATAAACTGCCCGGTCAGGAACTCATTAACTTTGCCATTGCATCCGGGGCGCTGAAGCATAGTGTGGAAGGAGATTTCGCCATTTCATCCAAAGAAGAAATAGAACAGTTCATTCAAAACGGTGCCGTGAACCGGGTCATACGATAATTATGAAATAACCATCCGGGTATTCATAACTACCCGTTGTTAATGAAACTATCTGAAGATTCAACCAGATAGGCAGCCTGGGATTCCGGGCTGCACAAAATCAAAAGATATTTACATGAAAAGACTTACAAAAGAAGAAATAGTTCAGATAGCAACCTCCCAGGGGTTATTGCCTCCATTCAATCATTCAGATGAAGAAGTGGCAAAAAAAATTCTGGATGCTGTTTATGCCGGCGGCTTACGCATCATTGAATTTACCAACCGTTCAGAAAACGCCCTGGCCGTTTTTAAAGCGTTGGTAAAACATGCCGGGAAAAACTTACCCGGTCTTGTCCTGGGAATCGGCACCATCATGAATGCGAAACAGGCAAAACAATTTTATAAGGCAGGAGCCCGGTTTATCGTTGCTCCTGTATTGACAAAGGAAGTAGGAGATTATTGCGTAAAAAATGAAATTCTCTGGGTACCAGGTGCTGCAACGCCAACAGAAATAATACAGGCAACCGAATGGGGTGCTGACCTGGTAAAAATATTTCCCGCTGAAACGCTCGGACCTTTATTTGTAAAAGCATTGCGTGGCCCTTGTCCCTGGGTGAAAGTCATGCCTTCCGGTGGCGTAACACTGGATGAAGATAATATCCGCCAATGGTTTGCAACCGGAGTTATTTGCGTAGCGATCGGTTCGCAGCTTTTCAGTAAAGAAATTATGCAAGATGGAAACTTTGAATTGCTTAAGCAAAGAATCGAATGGCTGCTGGCGACGATTTCCTCTGTAAAAAATCAAAACTAAAAAGAGTGGCAGAAAACTGGTATCACATAAAACACATAGAAGAACTGGATACCCCGGCCCTGGCTATTTTCCCTGAAAGGGTTAAAAAAAATATTCAGACAGCTATAACGATGGTTAAAGATGTGGCGCGGTTACGTCCGCATGTCAAAACACACAAATCGCCTGATGTATCAAAACTGATGATGGAGGCTGGCATTACTAAATTCAAATGTGCCACGATCGCTGAAGCGGAAATGTTGGGGCAATGCGGCGCTAAAGATGTGGTATTGGCTTATCAACCGCTTGGGCCTAAATTGAAACGTTTTATTGAGCTAATAGAAAAATATCCCGCTACTATCTATTCCTGTTTAACAGATAACTTATCCGCGGTCAATGAACAATCAGAAGCCTTCCTGGCAAAAAACCTGAAAGTTCCGGTATACATTGATTTAAATATCGGGATGAACCGTACTGGCATTGTGCCGGGCAATGAAGCCATGGAATTATATAAATATTGCGCCAACCTGGAAGGAATAATTGTTGCCGGCTTACATGCCTATGACGGGCACCTGCGCAGCCCTGATATCATTGAACGGACAAGAGAATGTAACGAAGGTTTTGCACCGGTCGAAAAAATGAAAGCAGCTTTGGAAAAATCTGGTTATGCCGTACCGAATGTAATCGCAGGCGGTTCTCCATCTTTCCCGGTACATGCCAAAAGGAATCATGTGGAATGCAGTCCCGGCACTTTTATATATTGGGATAAGGGATACCGTGATCTTTGTGCAGAACAGGATTTTCTAACTGCCGCGGTATTAGTAACAAGGGTTATTTCTCTACCCTCCGCGACAAGGATCACTACTGATCTTGGTCACAAATCAGTATCCGCGGAAAATGAAATCACAAAAAGGATCTATTTTTTAAATGGTGAGAATTTGAAACCTGTTGGTCAAAGTGAAGAACACCTGGTGTTAGAAGTTCCGGAAAATCATTCTTACAAGCTGGGTGATGTATTATACGGAATTCCGTTTCATATATGTCCTACCATCGCTTTGTATGAAAGAGCTTCTACAATTGAGAATGGAACCATAAGCGGCGAATGGAAAAACATCGCCAGGGACCGGAAAATAACAGTATAGTTTTACCTGTCTTTTAGCAGCAACTCTGAATTTTAAACTTCATCCATGTTTATACTCGACGCACATCTTGATCTATCTATGAATGCGATGGAATGGAACCGTGACCTGCGGCTACCGGTTGGTGAAATCCGCTCCAGGGAAAAGGGAATGACAGATAAACTTGATCGTTGTAACGGAACCGTTACGTTACCGGAGTTACGAAATGGAAACATCGGCCTGGTAGTAGCAACACAAATCGCCCGCTACGTGACGGCTGACAGTAATATACCCGGATGGCAATCACCGGAACAGGCCTGGGCTCAAACTCAGGGCCAGCTGGCCTGGTACCGGGCCATGGAAGAGGCGGGTGAAATGGTTCAGATCACCAACAATCGTGCATTAGCCATTCACCTGGCTTACTGGAATGATGGTGAGCCGAATGATAACAAGCCCATTGGTTATATATTAAGTTTGGAAGGCGCTGATTCATTAGTCTCCCTGCAGCATCTTGAAAGAGCTTATGAATATGGTCTCCGGGCACTCGGTCCCGCGCATTACGGGCCCGGGCGATATGCTAATGGCACCAACTCAACGGGGGCTATGGATGAAAATGGTTTGCACTTGCTGAAAGAAATGGAAAAGCTGAATATAATTTTAGATGCGACCCATTTGTGCGATGATGCTTTCTGGCAGGCGATGGATCATTTTAACGGACATGTGTGGGCAAGCCATAATAATTGCAGGGCGATCGTGAATCATAACCGTCAATACAGCGATGACCAGCTTAAAGTATTAATTGAAAGAGGCGCCGTCATCGGGGCCGCATTTGATGCCTGGATGCTGGTACCAGACTGGGTTCGCGGTCAATCGACTCCTGAAGACATGCATTGTGGAATTGAAAAAGTAATTGATAATATAGATTATATCTGCCAGTTGGCCGGCAATACCTTGCACGTTGGAATCGGTTCCGACTTAGATGGCGCTTACGGCAAAGAACAAAGTCCCTATGATTTAGATACCATCGCTGACCTGCAAAAAATTCCCGCACTTTTTAAACAAAGGGGTTATTCGGATGAAGATGTAAATAACCTGATGCATGGAAACTGGTTAAGATTTTTGAGAAATGCCTGGAAATAGTAAAATCATCCAATACTTTCACTGAATTATCTTTCCCTGCAATTGCTTTAAAGTTGTATCTATAAATTCTTTGGCCAACCATTTCTTGCCCAGCATTACACCTTCTATATTCGTTGTTTGTGAAATATCAGTCAATGGGTTTCCATTTAATAATACCAGGTCAGAAAGATTGCCGGTTTTAATTGTTCCCGCATCGGCCAGGTTAAAGTAGCTGGCCACATTCACGGTACTTGTTGTCAATGCTTCAAACGGTGTCAAACCGGCATCCACCATATATTTTAATTCCTGATGCAATGAAAAGCCCGGCACATCAAATACCTGCGGCGCATCAGAGCCTGATAAAATGCCGACATTATTCTTCTGACATTCGTAAATTAGTTTCCTCCGCAATTTGATCAATGCAATAACTGAGGCGGAATCGTACCCGGCGCTTTTCGTCAACCCATTTTTATTATTGATCCAGTTGTTCAATGTTTTTTCATTCATATAAATCATTTCCGGGTCTTTGCTGAATGCCTCCGCGGTTTTGAGTGGGGTAAACCATCTTTCAGCCAGTGCCTGGGTAGGGACTACCCATATTGCATGATCATGCAGGGCTTTCATGAGCGCCGGTATTTTTGCAGTGTCTGCTTTTTTTGCAATGAATAAACCGAAAAGGCCTCTATCCTGTTCCTTTATATTTTCAACGCCTGGGACCAGGCATTCTACAAATCCGTCCAAATGATCAATAGAAGCATAGCCGGCATCAATAGCACGCCATACCCCTACATCATAAGAAACGTGGCCGGCAAAACGCATATGCAGTTCCTTCGCTTTTTTTTCAATGGCGGCAAAGTTTTCTTTGGAAAGACCTGGATGCAGCTTGAAAAAATCATAGCCGGCATTCTTCTGTTCAACCACCATTGCTTCAGCCGCTTCGGGCGACTTTACACTATTGCCATTAAAGGAAGGACCAGAAGTATAAAAATGAGGACCCAGAATCTCCCCGCTTTGAATTTTACTTCTCAGCTCCAGGTGCCGCGGATGACCCAGCATACCGCGAATGGTTGTTATCCCATTTACAGCAAACAATAACAATACATTCTTCATGGGTTCGATATCGTCTACCGGCGGCACATGAGCGTGCATTTCCGCAAGACCGGGTATTAAATATTTCCCCTTTCCATTTATGATGAATGCATCTTTACCAAATGCAACCTTCCCCGAATTGCCCAGTGCTATAATCCTTCCGTCTCTCACTACCACATCCTGGTTCTCTATCACTCTTTCCTTATCCATTGGAATAATATTCACCGATTGAAATACGGTCTCCACAGCATTTGTCGAAGATTTCTGCTGAGAGTTGCAGGAAAATAAAGATAGTACCAGTGGAAAGATCAGAAGCGCTTTCATAATAGACCGTTTAATGAATGAAAAATAAATTTACACAATATTGAAAATTAATTATCCGGGTCAAACTGCATAAACTCTCTTTTTACAGCTTTCAGCATACTGAATATCTGCGCTATTTCTATCAGCAATATCACACCCAGGCCCAATAATACAAACCAGGGAATATCTATTCTGGGTATCTGCACATGCTGAAACCGTTCATAATACCAACCGGCAGTTGAAATACCAAATGCCAACCCGACCACCAGGAACGAAAGCAATGAATAAACGATTTTGAGGAACATGATACGAATCGTGGAATAACCTACTTTAAGATTTTCGAGGATGGCTGCGGGAATGATCAGCACCAGTATGATCCAATTCCAGTTTTTGCCAAAAAAATTACTGAAGCCAATATCAAATACCAGGATCAGTACAATCGATAAGAAGCTCCAGGGAAATAAAAGAAAGCCGGAAGGTTTATTTGTTTTGATGGTTGTGGGCATGGGTGATAAATTTCAGCAGGAAATTAGATTATTTTTCTTATTCCGGTGTAAAGAAAAAAGACGCTGTTTCAAAAGAAATATTTCACGCAAAGGACGCGAAGAAGTAGCCCCATCCTAAATCCTTCCCCGAAGGGAAAGGACTTGGGAGCATTACCGTCAGCGGGGTCTCTTTCCTGTTTTTCACAATTATATTCACCTGTTTATTACCACAATGGTTTCCCTTCATAATAATCCAGCACCTTGCTTCGAAGTATATAGTCATACATCGCATTAATCAGGTTAATATTCGCCTGGTCATTGAAATTTTTCACCTGCAGATATTCCACTGAATTGATTGCACCTTCATTAAAACTTATTTCGGCTGCGCGGAATGATTCTTTATAGGCATCCACCTGGTCAAGCACTGCTTTATGCCTGCCGGAAGCGGAAACCATATTGACATAGGCCAGGTCAATAGACTGGCTTAATCGTGTACGGGTTGTTTTTGCAATAAGGTCAGCGCCCCTCAATAAAAGCCTGGCCTGTTTAATACGGCTTCTTTGCTGCAAGCGGTTAAAGATGGGTATATCCAACGTAAAACCATAGGAAGTATATATATTATTATTAAGCTGGTCTTTATACCCAATTTTAGATGGAGGGGTGAAATTATCCTGGAACCTGTAAACAGGATATTTTGTGGTACCGCCGGCAAAGGCTGAATCCGTTGTAGGTAGATAATTAGTATTAATGTACTGGCTTTGGCGAGCCAGGCTTGAATAATTTGTAAAGGCATTGAAGCCAAAAGAAAGGGTGGGAAAGAGACCGCCCTGGGAGACTTTCAATGCTTTTTCAGCACTCTGTTTGCGAAGATCAACAGCTTTTACCAGCGCTAAACTGTTCAATGCACTCTGGTAAATCTTATCCGGCGCATCATCATTTTTAACACCAAAGGTTGCCAGGTCTATTTTTTCCAATGCCAGGTCTTTTGAATACGGTATATTCATTAACTGGCAAAGGCTCAACCGGGCTGTTTCCAGATTGTTCTCCGCGTTTATAATTGATAACTGGTCACCTGCATATTGACCTTTCAGGGTAGAAAGATCAGCTGGTTTAATAGCGCCTTCCTTATCCAGTACCTGCAATCTTTCCACCTGTTTGCCGGACAAGCCTGCCTGGTTTCTTGCCAGTGTCAACTGATCGTCACTGCTTAGCACCTGCAGGTAAGCAAGTATAATATTAATTGTAAGGTTATCCTTTACCTGTTGCCAATCCATTTTGGAAGCTTCGAAAGCCAAAACGGTTTGTTTGATCCGGTTCTGATTAGTAAGACCACTGAATAGTACAACGCCACTGTTTAAACCAAACTGGGAGGCATTGTAGTTTTGTGTTACCGGTGAATTGGAATAAGGATCAATGCTGCGTCCCTGGTTAAAACTCTCACCGGCGTTACCAGAAACGAACGGCAATAAATTGAGTTTTGCCTGGTTCCGGTCTACCTTACTGCCCTGCATGGTCAACTCACTTTGCAATACATCCAGGTTATTGGACAACCCTGTTTCTATACATTGCCGTAGGGTCAATATTTTCTGTGCACTTACCGGCTTTGCAGATACAATTATGAATACGGCTACTCCAAAAGCGAAAATCTTATTTTTCATGAAATGACTCTTTTAGCTCTTTTGTTTAAATTTATTGTTCGTTTATATACTATTTCTTTACTACCATTCCATCCAGCAGGTTAACAATACGCGAACCATATTCAGCATTCTTTTCAGAATGCGTTACCTGAATAATCGTCACCCCTTCTGAATTCAATTGTTTGAATAATTCCATGATTTCTTCTCCCTGTTTGGAATTCAGGTTACCGGTAGGTTCATCGGCCAATAATAATTTAGGTTTGGCAATTAAAGCCCTTGCAATACCCACCAGCTGTTGTTGCCCGCCGGAAAGCTGTGTCGGAAATAAATCTTTTTTACCAACGATGTTAAACCTGTCAAGAATATCAGCCACCATGGCTTTTCGCTCCGACCCTTTCATATCCTGGTATATCAGGGGTGTCTCGATGTTTTCATACACCGTTAGCTCATCAATCAGGTGATAGGCCTGGAATACGAAACCGATATACTGTTTATACAGCGATGATCTTTGTTTCTCTTTTAATTTATGTACCGACTCATGGATGAAATTGTATTCACCCTCATTAAAATCATCCAGCATACCAATCACGTTCAGTAAGGTAGATTTACCGGAACCCGATGGCCCCATGATAGAAACGAATTCACCTTCTTTTATAGCGAGATCAACATCTTTTAAAATAAATGTCCTGTTGTTTCCTGTGTTGAACCATTTGTAGATTCCTTTTAACTCAATCATAATTTGTTTTTTATTTCTGTTTGTAATTTTATTCAGTTCTCAGGCTTTTTACCGGGTTCCCCGTTGCCGCTTTAATAGTCCGTATACTTAAAATACTCATTGCAATCAATATCATACCGGCACCACTGACAGCAAAAATCCACCAGCTTAACGATGTACGGTAAACAAAATCCTGTAGCCAGTTATGCATGGCCCACCACGCGATTGGCAATGAAATGACAAAGGCAATTAAAAGAGGCGATATAAAATCCTTCGATAACAATAATACGATTTGACGGACTGATGCGCCCAATATTTTTCGTACTCCAATTTCTTTGGTGCGGGTACTGGTGGTATAGATTGCAAGGCCCATGAGTCCCAGGCAACTGATAAAGATGCATAGGCCGGAAGCCCAGGTGAGCAGGCGTGAAATATTCTGTTCTGCCTTGTAAAAGCCGGCAATGCTCTCGTCAAAGAATTGGTAATTGAAATCGGCTTCCGGGAATATCTCTTTAAAAGCTTTTTCCGTTTTGGCTAATCCCCGTTTCCAGCTATCCGGATCATTGCCTATAGGTTTTAATGCTATATGAATAGTAAAACTGCGTTGGTCATCAGATGAATAGGTTAGTGGTTTGATAGCGACATGGGTAGATTTAGTATGAA
>JAOQAL010000804.1 GCA_025963615.1 Chitinophagaceae bacterium
ATCTCCGTCGTCCAGCTATCTTTCTGTATTTGACTGGCAGCCTGCCACAGCGCATCCCATTTGTAGTCATAGCTGCCATCGGCATAGTGCATAACGTCCATTTGCGTACTATAGGGCGTGACGCAAAAGGTCATTACAGGCAATCTCGGATCTTTGAATGGCTCAATCAACACCTCAAAAAGTTCATTATCAGAAAAAGAAAAGTCGCGCCGCATGTCCTGTACCTGGATGTCTTTTTTTCCTGGAGGAAAATCGCAATGTGCAAAAATATAAATGTTGTTTTGATCGTAAAGGATTCTGACCTCGGTATCATAAGTTGCCTTGCTGCCTTGCTTTGGGTAAGCAACTACAAAATGCGTAGCCACGCTGCCTTGTTGCCATGCGGGTTCACTATCTATGCCATCTATGGTTATCTTGTCCTGCGTAAGTTCTGCTTTCAAATGCGGGCGCTGGGCCTCGGACAATGGCTTAAACACCTGTTGCGCACAGAGATAATTACTCGCTAACATGCCGGCACATAACAATAAAACCATAATAATCCGCAGGGAAGTTAACGGAGGGAAATGCTTCATAGCTCAAATAAAAGCACTCCGATAATCAACTTTTTAATTATTAGCCCAACGGCAACCTACACGCCGTTAATGGTTGTTTCGGCGCCGCAAAATTATTGGCAGCTTTTAAAGGTTTTTTCGCGGTGTGCTATCCGGGTTTGGTCGAAAAAGCTCATATTTAATTTTTACGATCCGCATTTTTAGATATGATTGAAGAAACACAAATCACTTCAAAGACTATTTTTAGGCATGTCCTGTTCTGGATCGCCTATATATTATATATGGCTTTGCATGAGGCATGGATGGATAAAGACCAGCTTACGTTTTCACTAGCACCGCAATTCCTAACAGATATACCGGTTTCCATCGTACTTACTTACATTAATTTATACTTGCTAATGCCGGCATTTTATTACCCTAAACGTTATGTAAACTATGTAATTACTTTATGTGCGCTGCTATCAGCCGGTGGTTTACTGGATCGCTATTTTACCTACCTGGTATGGGTACCCTGGGACAAAATACACGAGCCGGCAGCTTATCAAACTGAGAATAAAAATTTTTTCATCTGGGTACGGATCCTTAAAAACGCAGTGGAAACTTACCCCTTAGTGGCCGTAACCATGCTGATTAAACTTATGCGCAACGCTCATCAGCAGGAAAAGTATTTACGGGAGATAGAACATAAAAAACATACTGCAGAAATGGGGCTGTTAAAAGCACAACTAAACCCGCATTTTTTTTTCAATACCCTAAACAGTTTGTATGCATTAACCCTAAAAGGTTCTGAAATGGCCTCCGGTGTGGTGCTCCGGCTTTCTGAACTGATGCAATATATGCTTTATGATTCAAATCATAACCAAGTAGGGTTAAGTGAGGAGATCAAACACCTGGAAAACTACATCAACATTGAACAAATGCGTTTTGCCGACCGGCTTGATGTCTCTTTTAAATACTCCGGCGAAATTGACGGTAAAACAATTGCACCACTGCTGCTGCTGCCATTTGTAGAGAACGCATTTAAGCACGGTATTGAAAATGATTTTAACAGGATAACTATCCGTTTAAAAGTAGAGGGTACGCAGTTGTCTTTTAAAATGGAGAACAGTTGCCAGTTAACTGATCAAACCAAGGGAAATGGTTTGGGCCTTGTTAATGTAAAACGACGTTTGCAACTTATTTATCCGAACCGACACGAATTAGTTACACGCAAAATTGGGGAAACTTACGACGTGGATTTAAAACTGCTCTTATGAAGAAGATCAATTGCATCATTGCTGACGATGAAATGCTTGCCCGAGAAGTCATTGAAAACCACATCAGTAAGCTGGATAATCTGAACCTGGTTGGAGCCTGCGCTACCGGTATCGAAGCCTATTCTATGTTAAATAAACAGGCTGTTGATCTATTATTCCTTGATATTAATATGCCCCAATTAACCGGGCTGGCGTTATTGAAAACGTTAAAAGATCCGCCGGCTGTAATTTTAACTACGGCTTATCGTGAATTTGCCTTAGATGGTTATGAATTAGGGGTAATCGATTATTTACTAAAGCCCATAGCTTTCGAACGTTTTTTAAAAGCGATAGATAAATACATAAACGTCTCAGGCTTAAAATTATTTCCGGCTTTAGGCGAGCAATTTCCACTAAATCAAGAGGACAAACCTGATTTTATCTATATTAAATTCAATAAAAAGATGGTCCGCATCCTGTTAGAGGATATCATTTATTTGGAGGGTTTAAAAGACTATGTTAAGGTGCATACACCTACAGAAACCATCATCACCTATCAAACCTTAACCCACTTTACTGAAAAACTCCCGGTAGACGCTTTTATGCGTGTCCATCGCTCTTATATTGTTTCGTTAAGGCATATAACGGCTTATAGTAGCTCACTGATAGAAATTGGTAAAGTAGAAATCCCCATTGGCGGCGTCTATGCTAAAGCTGTGATGACGTTACTCCATAAAGGCGACTAAAATCGTTTTTTGCTATGCTACTTCTAAGCATTACAAAAGCTGTTTATCACATTTAATTGATTTTATTTAGATTTGATACCAAATGGCAGAATTAGTAAACAAAACGGTAGAGTTGGTGAATCTTTGGGGCGCTTATGAACAGCAACACCCCGGCGGCACATTAGATGATTTTTTTCAACATCAGATCGCAGTGAAGACTAAAGTGGAGCGAACTACTGAATCCGATGGAAAACTGATACCTGATATCAATGGAAAGCTGGTTATTCTGCTTCGAAGGATCGGCAGATTTCATATTGCTTATTCTAATAAGGCACTGGAAGGTACGGAACTTGACCAGATCGAAGAGTTCGGTATCCTGGTAACTATCCATAATATGGGTAATCCGATCAAATCCGAGGCCATTTATAATAATATTATAGAGCTATCCAGCGGAACTAATATGCTTATACGGATGAAGAAAAAAGGACTTGTCACCGAATATGATGATACAGAAGACAAAAGGGTGAAACGGCTAAGCTTAACAAAAAAAGGTGAAGAAACGCTTCAGGTCGCTAAAGACCAAGTACTTAAAGTTGCATACATGATGGTACAGGACCTTTCCGATGAAGAAAAGCAACTTTGCATGCATTTGCTTGGCCCCATCAATAAACGCTTCTCCGGCCTGTACCAAAAACAAAAGAACAAACCTTTTGACGAGATCTATAAAGAAAATACTGAAACGGTTGAAATCTAATTCAGAAAGTAAGCTGATCTCATAAAGTCGTTCAACTCCCGGAGATCGGCAGTTGCAGAAATATAGCTTATGTAATTATCCGGTCTGACGACGATGACAAATGAAGGTGGAAGTTCTGCTTCTTTGAATGCTTTGTCATTTTCATTATTGACTTCTACGGGAATCACCTTAAAAACAGTTTTGGGCATTGTGTTAAATTGTTCATTTTCGACTTGATACGTAAGCACTGCAAAAGTTTCAGCACCGTGTTCCTTCAATAGCTGATAAACTGAAATACTGGTTTTATTTTGCGCTACCTGGAAGTAGGGCAGCCGCATTCCTGCTTTAACATTACCTGCCTTACCCTTTGCCAATGAGGATTTTTTATAGTTCACACCTATCTGGGAGAGCAGTAAAAAGACTTGTTTACGGACGAATTTAAAACTGGTGATAAAAGGCACGAATAGCGGGATAAAGTACATGCGAAAAACAGCATACCAGAAACCCTCAGTAGACATAGCTGAAAATATGCGGTCGGTGGTATTTAGCAGGTCCTTGGCTACGGGATTCCTTTCCTCGTGATAGGTATCAAGCAGTTTCCGGCCAGCTTTCCCTTTTTGAACCAATGCCAGTTTCCAGCCCAGGTTATAGGCATCTTGTAAGCCTGTGTTCATTCCCTGTCCGCCAGCAGGGCTGTGTACATGCGCCGCATCCCCCGCAAAGAAAAGATTGTCTTTACTGAAGGCCGTGACCTTTTTATGGTGCAAGCGATAGATGGAGTGCCAGTTCGTGTCGTAAAATTTTAACGGCATTTGCATACCAGTTTTCATTTTTTCCAGGATCTCTTCAAAAGGCAGGTCCGGCTGGTGATAATATTGCTCGGGTAATATACCCAGTGCACGGAAATGATTTTTATTCTTCATGGCGAACAACATGTTCAAACCGTCCTTCCTGAGGAAGATAGAAAGCTTGTCAGAAGAAAATCCATCCACATGCGTATCGGCTACAAAAAACACATTCAGGTACGATCCTCCGGTAAAAGGCACGCCGGAATACTCTCTTACCATGCTCTTGCCGCCATCGCAGGCGACCAGGTATTTACACGCAAGCGAAATTTCTTTTTCACCATGCATTCCGCTCAGGATATAACAATCACCCTTCTTATCTATAGTCGTAATGCTGGTGTTCCATTGGACCTCCCTGTTTTGTGCCAAGAGATTATTATACAGTAAACGCTCGTTTTTACTCTGCTCGTACATCATCAGATATGGGAAAGGACTTGATTTTTCATCAGCACCCACCAATGTGACTGAAGCTGCAATCTTACCATTCTTATAGAAGTTAATGCCGTCGTTCTTCTGGCCTTCAACTAAAACTTGTTCACTAAGCCCGAGCTGGTCATAGATTTCCAGGCTCCTGGCATGTACTACCAATGCGCGGGACTGATCCGTGGGACCTGATTTCTGATCCAGGATCAAATGATCCACTCCAAAACGCGTCAGTTGGTTGGACAACATTAGACCGGTCGGACCTGCCCCTATAATTATTATATCCATATGGTTTAAATTATTATATTAATAAAACCAAAAGGTAATAATAATGTTTTAACTTTATAACTTAAATTTAATGCTACTGTATTATTTGATTGTTCGATTTAATAGCAGAAAAAATGACCATACCCAACCCCGTTTTCTTCTACCAGCTGTTCTTTTATTTCAGCAGGCCTCAGGTAAGGAAATTTATCAGGCAAATAGAAAAAGAAACAACTAAGTGGTCATTTCTGAAGGTCAAAACTCATCCGTTCGGCGGCCGCGAGTTCAACTTGAATGACCGGGAGGTCGCCCATATCCACTGGAACGGAGACCTGGACATATTATTTAAAAGAGAATTGGTTCGTGAACTGATTCGCCAGAAAATTGCTGGCAGGCATCGATTCGTTCCCGGAAAAGCAGTAACCCTTAAATTAAGAAGCGTAAAAGACGTGCCGGCCGCCATCACAATAATTCGGCTGTCCTATCTGATACATACACAGAAGGCCACTAAAGACGACCCGAAGATGCTTACTGCGACCGAAAAGGAGATAAAGGAATTACCCTATAACCGGGATATACTGGATCTGATCAATTAATACTTCATTTATAATAACTACAAAATGAATCGTAAACTATTTAACTACCTTTTATATTTCGCGCTTTTCGGAATCGCGCTTGGCTTTTTTGGCATTCTTTATGAAGGCCTCGTTTATGGCCCGAAAATGCTCGGTGATTCAAAAATGAGAATGCTTTTCTGGAAAGACTTTTACTCGGTAATAAGCCCGTTATTTTATTATATTCCATTGAACCCGCTGGCCACCATTACCTTGGTCATTTTGTTTTTTAGTACTTCCCGGCAAGAACCGGAACTCAGAAATAAGTTGCTGCGCGCGGCCCTATTGCAGATCGTCTCGTTCATGATCACTTTTTATATCGTAAAAGTGATCGATCTGAAAACGGCATTTAATAATATAGAACAATATGCAGCTGAAATACCCGGGAAAGCGGTTCTTTTTAATGTTTTAAGTGTGATTAGAATCTTTGCCAGTGCGTTGGCATTGACATTTGTTTTCAGGGCCTGTCTGATTAGCCGTCAAGCGCCAAAATAAATAAGCTTATTAAAAGCTGTAGGATACTGTCGTAGTAGGGGCTTGCCACAATGGAGCCGCTGTGGTTATTATTGTAGAAACATGGTTTATCATTCGATCTGGACCGGTCTGTTAAGGGAGTATAATTAACTGAGCGTAATCTAAAACTGGCTTTTAAATTTTGTCAAGGTAGTATGTGAACTTCAAATATCGAAGCTATTCCCTATATCCGGTAAATAAAGTTGTAACCCCGACTCTTCAAATTGTCGGATG
>JAOQAL010000039.1 GCA_025963615.1 Chitinophagaceae bacterium
ATTCTGTTCCAACGGGCATAATTCTCCGGTTGAGGTCAAACAGGCCCAATTCGTTTATGTTCCCGGCATCATTGCGTAAGGCTGAATCCCAATCAACCTGGTGCAACAGGCTATACCAGGTGAACCCAATAACAGGAATGCCATCGTGCCTCAGTCGGTGTACGTTGGCCCACTGCTTAAGAAGCCATTCCTTGCTTGCTGGCATTTTTAAATTCGTTTCCGTGTGCATGATGGGAAGCTTATATCTCTTATAGTACTGACTGGTAATCACATAGTATCCGAATATTTCACCTGCGGCCTGCGTATGACCGTCGGGAAACACCAAGTGTTCATTGGTCACATAATAATCATTTCCCATTATACACCTGGCCTTTACCTGGTTGGTTGTGAACCAACTGTATTCATCAGCCGTCATTCCATTTTGCAATAAATATTCATACATCGTTACATTTAAAGGATAGCCATAGGTAAGGTCAAGAGAAAGAAAACGTTTTTGATTTAAGAAGCGTGCTAAAGGAACCGCCTGGGGCTCCATGGCGTGAAAATATTCGGAAGATTCGCTTTGAATGAAGGTGGCGTCGGGTTGCATTTTTAAAATATTATGCATAGCCATGACATTTGCCTTGCATAAGTGTTTCATTGCAGTTACAAAAGCCCTGTCCGATTGTAATCGTTCATTCCACCAGCCATATTGCGCGGAAAACATCGCTGTTATAAATATTTCGTTAACTGGAGTATATAATTGCAGGTAAGAAAAGCGCTGGGAAAACGCCTTGGCATATTCAGCGAAATAATGAGGGAAATCTGGATTTTGAAAATTTCCAATCCAGTCCGGTACTCCAAAATGACAAAGATCCACAATGGGAGTTATATGCAATTGCCTTAAACTGTTAAAAGTTTCATCGGCGAATGACCAATCATATTGGTTGGGACCTAAATGTGTTTTGTACCAGGGAGGGCCATACCGCAGGAATTCGATGCCCAATCCTTTAACGAGTTGGAAATCTTCATTCCATTTCTGGTAATGACAGGTCTTTTCCAGCTCATCGACTCGTTTTGTTCTTCCATCAGGTAGGAGGATAGTTGGGTTACTGTTTTCAATTCCTGTAGCAAACATGAATTTATTGCTAGTCATCGATTTGAATTTTAGGGTGCCGGTTCAGATAACAGATGATTAGAGTTCAAAAATCAGCTTTCATTATCCCGGTAAAAAAAGTACAATAAGGCTATCAACGCATTCGGAAAGTTTTTATTTTTGCAATTACTATTTTTCTGAAATTAACATGTCAGAATTTATCCAGCACCCCGTATCGGTTTCAGCTTGCCAGAAACCTTCGGCCTCATCGATAAAAAGATCTAAAGCGTCGTTGCATAGCTTAGAAAACAGCGGAGCAGATGTAATGATATCAAAATATCTATTAAGTTTTTTTGGATCTTCTTTATTATTCGGTTGCCTCACGCTGTAATTCTTTTCTTGCCACATCGAACCAAAGGGGAAACCAATCTTGCCTGACAGTGAATCGTCCTTCGCTAATATTAATAAGTGGAAACCTGCATTTTTATAAAGGAGCGTATCAATAGCTGAAAATTCACCGGTGTTCATTTCAGCTGTATTTCCGTCTCTTTCCGGGAGGGGTACGATTGATAAATTCATACAGGGTATTCCATATCGGAGCCTTAATTTTTTAAGCAGGGAAATAGCGGAATCGGAAATGATATATTCATCTTCCATATTCCGGTAATCCGTATTTATTACGGCCCAGGGATTATAGGCCCTGATAAATGATCGAACGCGGTCTTGATTTATTAAATGCCCTTCTGAAAATTTGGCTGTTATATAGGAAATTCCGCGGCGGCGGCATGTTTCTATAACAGCATGGTTTATGGGATTTTCATTTTCAATAATAAGCAGGGGACTTGGTTTAATTCGATCATTTTTTCTTGCAAAATTCTTTTGGTTCCACCAGCCCTTTTCTGATAATAAGGGATGATCATAATTTCCCGTGGCAGTGAGTGATTTGATCATTTTTGTCAGGGCTGTCTCGCATAGCCTGCCACTACCAACATCAAAAACTCCTGACTCATAGTGATCATTTTCCTTAGTCAATAAACTATTCCAGTCATAAGCTCCCAATAAGGACCAGACAGTTACTGCTCTGATATCAATTCCATCTTTTTTAAGAATACAGGCAGTTTCCCAGGTCTCCGATAGCCAGCGTAGTTGTTCTTCGCGGGTACAATCTAAATGGCATTCTGTGACCGCCATAGGCGATTTGTAACGTTGCCAGGCTTCACGCAACAAAGGTCCGGGTCCTGCGCTGTGGCCTGTTCTGGCCGCTTCAACATCCGCATACCAATGTTGGCCGTTACTCCCAATTTCTGAATGCGGATATTTTTTTGTATCGGAATCAAGATACCTTTCTGAAGTGACATAGTAATTGAAACCCATAATATCCGGCCGGCAGTTATTTTCTAAAAAGAATTCGAGCGTTTGATTCGGAATCCCGGATCCAGTCAGATAATTCCAGAAAAAATGTTGTGGATCTACTTTCCCAAATAATATATCATAGGTTAACCATCGACGTTCATTTTCAAAGTCAGCCTGGTAAGATAGTAAAGGGCTACTATATGTTTTTGATAAATCTTCGGTCTGGATCAGACAGGCGCCAGGATTAATTTTCCTGATTGCCTGCATGGACAATACGATTCCTTTCAACTGGTTCAGGAATATCTTTATAAAACTAAGCTCATTAATATCATGAGGATACCAAAAACCATAAAGACCGCTGAATCTTGCGGTGGTCAACGGCTCATTGATGGGTGTAAAATATTGTATCCATGGAAATTTCTCAGCTACCCTGGCGGCATAAGCAGCAAGTTTCACAGGAAAATCTTCGTCCAGAAGATTGGTATATCGGGGGCCACTTCCATGATGTAATAATCCGGCAACCGGAACCATATTATATTCCCTGATTAAATTTAATTGCCGTTCAGTCCAATCCCAATTGATTTTCTTGCCCTGTAAAGGTTGATGCCGTTCCCATAAAACAGGATATCTAATTTTGGAAAAACCGAGCGCGGCAATTTTTTTTATATCATTTGCTCTGTCATAATGACCAGTCATCTCTAACTGATCCCGGTATTGATCGTTTACCCGGTTGATAGTGCATTCAACACCTCCCCAAAGTTCAGGATTGGAAACTGGTAAGTTTGTGTCCATTTAGTTGACGGTCATTTGCGGCAAAAGCGATGAGTGTCTTATGTAACTTTAATGATTGGGCCACCACCTGGTCCATGTTATAATATTTATAGGTCGCTAGCCTTCCGGTAAAATATACATTTTTTAAACCGGCAGCCAATACCTGGTATTTTTTATATAACTCGGCATTTTCTGTTCTTGGAACAGGATAATAAGGATCACCTTCCTGTTTGGGATACTCATATACGATAGTAGTTTGCGGATGCTTTTGTCCCGTCAGGTATTTAAATTCTGTAACACGGGTATAAGGATGTTCGTTGGGATAATTGACGGTGCCCGTTGCCTGAAATATTTCCGCCCCGATAGTTTCAAATTTAAACTCTATAGAACGGTAAGGTAATTTTCCATAACAATAGTCAAAATAATAATCGATAGGTCCTGTATAGATCATTTCCCGGAAAGGAATTAAATCCGAAATCTCTTTATAGTCTGTATTCAGCAGCACTTTAATATTAGGATGCGATAACATGTTTTCAAACATTTTTGTATAACCATGCAGTGGCATACCCTGATAAATATCTGAAAAGTAGCGATCATCGCGGTTTTTGCGGGTTGGAATGCGCGCGGTAACGGATGCATCCAGTTCCGAAGGATCCAGGCCCCATTGCTTTTTTGTATAGGATTTAAAAAATTTCTCATACAATTCACGTCCCACTTTGTTAACTACAACATCTTCTGAGGTTAGTATTGGTGTTTTCCGTTCCGCCCTGCACTGTAAAAAATTTTCGACATCGTCAGTGGAAAGTTTCAAACCGTAAAGCATATTTATAGTATTCAGGTTTATTGGAATCGGAACCAGCATACCATCTACACTGGCCAATACCCTGTGCTCATAAGGGCGCCAGGGTGTAAACTGACTCAAGTATTTGTATACTTCCTCACTATTTGTATGGAAGATATGTGGACCATATTTATGCACTAGAATGCCCTCCGTGTTGTAAAAATCATACGTATTGCCGCCAATATGATTTCTTTTGTCAACGAGAAGGACTTTTTTCCCAGACTGGGACGCGAGGCGTTCGGCCAATACGGATCCTGCAAACCCTGCGCCTACAATTAAGTAATCAAACATATTGATTTTTGTTTTCTTTAGTGATTTGGTTTGACAAGATTTTCTTTTCAAGGAGCGTCATCATTTTTTTCCAGGTATTCTCCCATGAAATATCGGCCAGGAATTCATCTACCTCCTCCCGCCACTGCGGATCCGACTTCTTTTTTATTCCCCACTCAATCCCTTTTACAAAGTCTTCAGGAGTATCAGCGATATAGACTAGTTTGCTTTTCCCATATGATTTTATAATATCATTGATGGGGGTGGACACCACGGGCAAGCCGCCTGCGAGGTATTCGGGTGTTTTAGTCGGACTGATATAGCGCGTGGATTCATTATTCGCAAAAGGAATGATCGCAACATCCCAACCTGTCATAAAATGAGGCAGTTGCTCATACGTTTTTTGCCCTGTATAATGTATGTTATTGCCCTGCGGCAGGGTAGCCGGATCAATCTTGACAATCGGGCCAATTATTATAAATTGCCAGGCAGGTCTTAAAATTGCTATCTGTGAAAGTAAATTCAAATCAAACCGTTCGTCTATCACCCCGAAAAACCCAATACGGGGATAACCAATAGTTGTGGGGTTTTCATCTGTTGTTTCCAATAATCTTGATTTCCCAAAATGTATTTTATCGATGCTGCTGGGAAAGGGATAAATATCGCTATGCAAATGTTTTTTTGCCTCGTACAAACTATGCCCCCCGGTAAATACCAAATCGGCTTTTTTGAGCAGTAAGACTTCATTTTCTTTGATGGAAGAAGGAGCAAAGCTGAAGGCGGATAATTCGTCCATACAGTCATAAATAATGAGGTCCGGAGTTGGCAAACCATTTCCAATTGGCAAGGCCATGGGCGAATAGTACCAGGCGATGTATTCACGAACCTTATATTTCTCAAAGAAATCTTTTAATAATCCGCGTTGTTCTTCAATATCGTCTACCTGTCTGTCCGGAGACGACGCCACAATATGTGGCACTATAACCCATACTTTTTCCTTACTTAATGTTATTTCCAGGTAACTGGTTTCAGTATTAAAGACGGGTTCTTCAACAACAAAAACCCGGAAATGTTGGGCAAACCGGGTCAGCAAATGCTGGGGCCGCTGATACACAAAATTCCAACGTAGGTGACAAAAACAAATTATATCCATGCCCTTATTGGAAAAAAGAATGTGCCATTTAAGTTTATCCGGTATTCACCGACACGGTCAAACAAGGGAAACATTTATGTGTAAAATTTTATACTTTTTTTATTTAAATGGGCAAAAAATAATACAAGAAAAGTTTTAGTAAAGCAAATTCCCGACTTGATATACTTTATAGCATTTAAAGTAAACACAAATGTCTATCAATCCCATAAATTACAGAATTCCTGATTCAATTTTTCAAGCCAGTACTTATTCAGTGGGGAAATAGAATTCCTGATAAAACTCAGCCATTTTTTAAAAGACTATGCTTATAAGTTGATTAATTACCAAAAGATAACAGGTAAATCAGGTGAACACCCAAAGCAAAAAAAACATGGCCCCAGAAAATAACAAAAAGGTACGCGGGGACTTTTATTCGGGGCGGGTAAGGATGCAGGACGAAAAACACCCTCCATATACAAACTGCCAGGATACCGGTGATGATCCCAAATAAAAGACAATAGTTGAGTCCCGGGTTCCCAATACCTTTTGACCAAAGCCAGTAATAAATTAAAGAGAAAACAATTCCCACGAGGTAGTGCACGAGGAGACCCGTAAGTATTGCAGAATTGGAACCCGAAAGTCCTCCGTTTGGAGTTGTCTGCCCCGTAATCATTGTTCCCAGGATTTTTACAACCTTAAATCGTTTGCCGGTAATGAATGAGATAAGATATATAAAGGCTGTCATTACGATGGTGCCGGTGATACCAGCCAGGATCGACTTTGGAATATTCATGAACTTTTCTAAGGAAAAGACAAATCACCTGCCACGCTTTGGTAAGTCCGATGCATGACTTTTTTATCAATTAAAGATTAGTAAAAGGAATTAACTACTTCACGTAATTCGGAGATACACACTCCTGCCAATATTCCACTATTATTTTTATAGTACGCTTTAAATGTTCAAAGTTGCCCGGTTTGATAAAAAAGCCCTGGATCGATTTGGAGTATGCGTCAATTACATGGCGTTGTTCAGCACTTGTGGTAAAAAATAAGTAAGGAATAGATTTTAATCTCAAATCTTCGTTGTTATGGACTTTTTCTCTCAATTCCACCCCATTTAATTTAGGCATATTAATGTCCGAAAAAATAATAAAAGGCTCAATAGCTGTATCGATGAGGAATTCCAATGCCCATTCGCCATCGCCAAAGAAAATAATTTCATTTCCGTAATGGAGTTCTTTAAAAACTTCAGTCAGAATTTCCTGGTCTTCTACATCGTCCTCTATTATTATGATAGGTCCGCTTTTGTTCATTTAAAGTGTTTCCTTTAACTCGTTACGTCTAAAAATGATACCAGGAAAAGACAATGATGAAACGGGGTGAAGAAGGCGAATCAATTCCCAACGCCAGCCTGTAAAGTATTTTTCCTGATAAAATAAAAGGCTCCGCATTGAAATGTTGAAAAAAATACTCAAAGAACCAATAAAATAACAAATCTAAGGTTCAAATACAGGTGGCATGAGATTATAATGTAATGCTAAGTAAATCAATTCATCAAATTTAAAACTAATTACCATGCTACGTTGGACAATTATTTTCTTCGTCATTGCCATCATTGCTGCAATTTTTGGTTTTGGTGGAATCGCAGCCGGCGCTGCCTCTATTGCAAAAATTCTTTTTTATATTTTTCTGATTTTGTTTATTCTTTCCCTTGTATCGGGGATTTTTCGGAAAACGGAATAAAGGGTACCATAATTAGTAGGGTCCTTTTAAATACTTATCAATTATTCTAATGAATTGTAGGGCAAAACGAGCATTCATATTTTCTAATCTTTTAAAAATACATTTTATGGGTAACTCAAAAACTTTAGTTGGATTTATGGCCGGGGCCGCTGTGGGTGTGGTGGCAGGAATTTTATTTGCACCTGATAAAGGATCTGCTACCAGGGAAAAAATAGCCAGTAAAACCGGCGATCTGACAGATTCGGTAAAAGAATCGTTCAATGATTTTATTGATGGATTAAAAGAAACCTATAGTGGGGCTAAAAAGGACGCAGAACAACTAAGCGATCAGGCCAAAGCATCGTTGAAATCAGCTTCACAGGAGGCTAAAAATGCATTATCACAAGATCCTTTAAACAAATATTCCTGAATGTTAATTCAGATCCGGCAAATTCAAAGGTTTTGTTATGGAATCCATTATTGAAAACGTTGAACATATTATTTCCAGGCTTGGAGATGTAACAAGAACGACAGTAGAATTATGGAAGCTGAAGACAGCAGATAAAATATTTCAAATAATGTCTTCTATCATATCCATAGCTGCAATAGTTCTCATTGTGACTATAGCCATTTTGATTTTAAGTATTGGAGGTGCATTATGGATTGGTCATTATTTAGGAGATACCAGCTATGGATTTTTTATAGTAGGTGGCTTTTACGTTCTTGTTTTGATAGTTATAGTCTTACTCAGAAAGCAGTTAATCATAACGCCGTTTAATAATTTTTTAAGCAACAAAATTTTAAAATAAAATGAGCCAGTCATCCTCAAGCGTTGTATTGGAATCAAGAATTGATGAATTGGAGTTGTCCCGGCAGGAACAAATGATCGCGCTGAGAACCTCCACCCGGCATTTTATAAATAGTGTTTCGCCCGGGCAAATCGTGAAAAAGGCCCTGGATGAATTTGCAACCTCTGGAAATTTGAGGACTGGCTTGCTCAGGACGGCAATCGGGGTAGGAGCTGGCCTGATTACCAAAAGAATAATAAGACACTCGTCGCCAGGACTTGCTAAAAAGATTACAGCCTGGACCTTGCTATTCTTTTTGACCGTATGGATCAGGAAAAAAATGTCCTGACAAGGACATACCAGACCCGGTATTGCTCACAGATGAAATTGCGGGTTTATAATCCTGGATAAGTTTAATAGCGCCTGTGGTTAATAAACTAATGGTACTTATTATCTGAAATTAAATAACATTTTATGCCAAAATGGTTAAGGGCGCTGATAGCAGGCTATGGCGCTAAAAAACTTGGAGGTGGATGTCTGAGTACTATTCTTGTCTTCGTGATTATTTATTATGCGTTGGGAACCTGTAATCGCCCCAGGCAGGTACAGTCGCCGCAACATGGCAGCTTGAAAATAGAGCATCATTCCGTTGGCCCGGGTTACGCTGCGGCTGAACTTTGAATTGATCCATCCTTTAGGAGCCGATAGCCGGTGTAAGGCCATCTCCTGGAAGATGGATTTAATTAACGGAACGAAGGGGCGCTA
>JAOQAL010000761.1 GCA_025963615.1 Chitinophagaceae bacterium
GAATGGTGCTGACTAATGAGGATGCCGTATTTGAAAAAATATCTTTATACAGGTCGCAATGTACAAGGGTACATGGCAACAGCACGAAGTATTGTAAATTGGACGAAGAAAAATTCCCGGTAGGTAAAAAATTCTGGTGGCAGGATTTTGATGACTGCGGTTACAACTTCAGGATGACAGACATACAGGCTGCAGTTGGAATTGAACAACTTAAAAAATTGGATAGGCTGAATCAACGCCGTATCGACAATGCTGCATATCTTACCCAGGGTTTGAAAGAGGTGCCGGGTTTGTTATTGCCAAAGCCCCGGCCTTATAATAAACACGTATTTCATCTTTATCCTGTAATGATTGATCCCAAAGAATTTGGCATGACCAAAGAAGATTTTATTTATAACCTGCTTCATAAGTTTGGAATAAAAGCGGGGTTTCATTACATACCGCTTCATTATTCTACTGCGTTTAAGAATCGTGGATTTAAAAAAGGTCAGTTTCCCCATGCGGAAAAGGTCGGGGAACAATTAGTTACGCTACCTGTGAATCCCCGTCAAACGGAAGAAGCATTGGCCTATTTAGTTAAAAGTATTAAAGACCTGCGTTTGTAAGATATCAGGATGAAGACTGGTTTTTTGACTGGACAAAGAAGCAAATCGGGCAGAAATTGTGTAAGGGTTTGCGGATAAGCTGTCTGAATCTGTAAAATAAGAGTAAATGGATTTCGAAGTAATCGTAAAACGATTAAAAACAGAAGGAACTTTTTTTTCAACAGCGATCCCGGTTTATATTTCCCGGGCCCCAGGCCGGCTTGACCTGATGGGCGGCAATGATGACTATACAGGCGGATTGGTATTTGAATCTACTATCCGTGAAGCAACTTATGCGGCTGCTCAGTTGCGGAATGACAACCTGGTGGTATTAAAAAACAAGACAGCGACCGACGCCGGTTGGCAAGGTGATATCAGGATAAGTCTTCAGGAACTTTCGGATGAAAAGCAGGTGCGTGAAACGGCGAACAAATCTTCTGCCCTTCGGTGGACCGCTTACACACTGGGTAACATTCATTATTTAAATAAAAAATATCCCGGCCGGATAACAAATGGAGTAACCCTTTATATTGAATCTACTGTGCCTCTTAATAGGGGAGTGAGTTCCTCCGCCGCTATTGAAGTGGCGGTGATGAAGGCGGCAGCTGCTGCCTATGGAATTGATTTAGCAGGAGTAGAATTGGCCTTGGCCTGTCAATGGGTTGAGAATACAATCGCTGAATCTGCCTGTGGTATCATGGATCAGATAGCTGTAGTTACAGGCAGGGCAGGTTACATTATGCCGCTGGTATGCCAGCCTTGTAATCCTGAGCCCTTAATAAGGTTGCCTGAAGAATTAAAAATATGGGGAATTGATTCGGGCGTTAGTCACCAGGTTGCCGGTATTGAATATGAAGCAGCGAGAGCGGCTGCTTTTATGGGGTATAAAATAATCTGCGATAGTGAAAAAATTCCGGTAACACCTGATCTTACCGCGGATATTCCGCGTTATACGGATCCTGTATGGAATGGTTACCTGGCTAATCTTTCGCAGTCTGATTTTTATGAAAAATACGAATTCCTTTTACCTAAACAATGTGATAGTGTCCTCTATCTGAAAGAGCATGAAATTCATGTAGATCCTTTTACCCCTTTAAAGGGAAATGTGACATATAATATATGGGCAAATACAAAGTATGCAGTGGAAGAAAATCAACGGGTTCAACTATTTTCTGAATTGTCCCGGGGAGCAGCTGCAACGTCTTCCCAGAGAGCCTGCAGGCTTATGGGAGAACTGATGTATCAATCTCATGATGCTTACACAGAATGTGGATTGGGCGCGAAAGCAACCGATCTGTTAGTAAGCCTCTGTAAAAAAGAAGGATTTGAAAATGGCATCTTTGGGGCAAAGATTACGGGTGGTGGCGCCGGTGGAACTGTTGCTGTTTTAGCTCATAATAAGGCGGGTAACGTCATTGAAAGAATCTTCAGTGCTTATGCGGTTGCAAAAATGGGAGAACCCTATCTCTTTGAAGGTAGTTCTGACGGAGCTGATACCTATGGTATTGTAATGATAAAATAATGTTAAGTCGCGGATAAGAAAATGCTTGATGGGATTTATTCAGCAGTGCCACACTATTCCATGATTACCCGGGGAAAGAATATCAATCGGTATGCTGGCTAACTATCAGGCAGGACAGTTCAGGATAGTTATCATCTGTTTTAAGCTCATTTTACCCTGCGTTAGTACCGTGATCATCGTATCTTAATGCTGTTTTTTAAAATCCCGGAAGTATAAAATAAATCGCGGGCTACCGTTTTTTGAATTTAATTGTGCATAATGATTGGAATGCTTTTGAATGTCGTCCCTGCCTGTATACAATGGTTGAAAACCTGCTGCATAAAAACGCAGCCTGCAGCGACAGCGTTACTATTTATTTTGTTATTCCCTGTCAGTAATCCGCTGATGGCGCAGACTAAAGAATATTCTGCTGGCGATCATTTCTGGCTATGGTCATTCCTGGGCAGGCTGCACCCCATGATCGTTCACTTTCCGATCAGCCTGCTATTTGTTGCGCTGCTCCTGGAGATGATAGACTGGAGACGTAAATCAGGTAATTTTCGGCCCGCTATAAGAATATTGGTTCTCGTCGGGGCGCTTTCAGCCGTTACCGCGGTTATATTCGGGTTGCTCTTATCCAGTACGGACGAATACGAAATAAGCGATGCCCTTTCAGTTCATCAATGGACCGGTATTGCAACTATGGCAGCAGGGTGCCTAACCGCTCATGCTTACTGGAAATTTTCACCGCGCATTCAAAAGGCATTGCTCATTTTAACGGTAGCGGGAGTTACGATAGCAGGGCATTATGGCGCTACGTTGACGCATGGTGAGGATTATCTTTCAAGTGTATTGCCATCGCATTCATCAACAGCAGGAATTGATAGTTCGTTTATCCTGGCAAGCAATAAGGGCGGTCTTAATGAAGAACAGGTGCAGGAATTAAACCTTCAGGTGAGGGCGATCTTTGCTCACAACTGTACCAATTGTCATGGCGCTGCAAAAGTAAAAGGAGAGTTGCGACTGGATAAAAGGGAATTCATACTGAAAGGGGGTGAAGATGGTGCGGTGATTATACCAGGTAAACCGGATGAAAGTGATTTGATAAGAAGGATTAAGTTGCCGCGCAGCCACAAAGAAGCGATGCCTGCAAAAGGGAAAGCGCTAACGAAAGAAGAAATAGCCTTGCTGGAATTCTGGATCAAACAAGGCGCACCATGGCCGAAGGGGGAATTAAAAAGCCTATATCATGTAGCTGCCATGGCACCCCACCTGCCCGAACTGCCTCCTGTCAGCGGTGACCTGGTAAACCCGGTGGACCGTTTTGTGAATGTCTACTTTCAAAAGAATAAAGTAAAATGGAATAAACCGGTAGATGACCGCACCTATATGCGGAGAGTATACCTCGATATAACAGGATTATTACCGCCGCCCGATAGCCTCGATGCTTTTATAAATAATACAACTATTGGTAAACGTGAGTCCCTGGTTCGTGAGTTGTTAGGCCGCAATGATGATTATGCCCAGCATTGGCTCACCTTCTGGAATGATGCGTTACGCAATGATTATTCCGGCACTGGCTATATAACACAAGGACGGTTTGGTATTACCAAATGGCTTTACAATTCACTGCGTGATAACAAGCCCTATGATCTTTTTGTAAAAGAACTGATTAGCCCTGATAAAGAGTCAAAAGGCTTTATCACAGGTATTCAATGGCGGGGAACAATTAATGCCAGCCAGCGGACTGAAATGCAGGCTGCACAAAATATCTCACAGGTTTTCCTGGGATTGAATTTAAAATGTGCTTCCTGCCATGATAGTTTTATCAGCGACTGGAAGCTGGATGACTCGTACGCTTTTGCGAATATATTTTCTGATACAGTATTGGAGATTAACCGGTGTGATAAACCTACAGGCAGGATGGCGGGCAGGCGGATACTGTTTAAAGAACTGGGACAATTAGATTCCAATGCTAATAAAAAAAACAGGCTAAGGCAACTCGCTGATATTTTAGTGCAGCCAAAAGACGGAAGACTATTCCGTACGTTGGTAAACAGGGTGTGGGCTCAGCTTATGGGACGTGGCATGGTAGAACCTGTGGATGTAATGGACAACCAGCCCTGGAGCCAGGACTTACTTGACTGGATGGCTTCTGATTTTACAGCCAATGGTTACGATATAAAAAAACTGCTTTATACCATTCTGACATCAAAAACTTATCAATTGCCTTCAGTAGGTATAAAGGATGCTGGGTTAATTGTAGCGCAGGACTATACATTTAAAGGAATGTTACGGAGACGGCTGACTGCGGAAGAATTTACGGATGCCGTTAGTATGGCCATCGAGCCTATCTATCCTGACAGTATTGTAGTGTATAACCTATTACCGGATAGTATTAAAAATGTCATTCCGTTTGCCCGGGCCTCGTTGGTTAAGAACGATCCATTCCTTACCGCGCTAGGCCGTCCCAACCGGGAAACGGTTTCTACCAGCCGTACTTCGCAGGCTAACTTGCTGCAGGCACTGGAACTCACCAATGGCATTCAGTTTAATAATGCATTGAAACGGGGAGCCGGAAAATGGAAAGAAAAATATCCTGATGCAGGAATAATGATAAAAGAAATTTACCGGAAAGCATTGGGCCGCTTACCACTTGGAGAAGAACAGGCTGTTGCTATGAAAACGTTGGGCAATAATCCATCGGAGGCTGCCATACAGGATTTTATCTGGGCTATTACGTTGCATCCTGAATTTCAGCTCATATTTTAATAAGGCCTGAAACAGGGATTGCCAGAGAGCAGAATTGTGAATACTTTTGTTATAAGGTTAAAGGGTTTGGGTGTTTAGGGTTGATCTTTTTGCAATCATAAAATTATAATACATGCAATCGAATTGGAACCGGAGGGATTTTATAAAAAGATCAGGTGTGGCAACGCTTGCCGCATTGGCGGCAGGAGCCCCTTTTGCCAGCATGCTGAATGGTTGCAGTACCAAAAAGAAAATGGTAAATAATTCTACCGCCGATACCGTGATATTATTATGGATGGCTGGTGGTATGGCACACACAGAAACTTTTGATCCTAAGAAATATACTCCTTTTAAAAAAGGAATGAAAGCTGATAGGGTATTAAGCACTTTCCCATCTATGCCAACCGCGCTGGATGGCATCCAGTTTTCAGAAGGTTTGCAATCGATAGGCAATGTAATGGACAAAGGCGCATTGATCCGTTCGTATGTTGCCGCCGATATGGGTCATATTCTGCATGCAAGACATCAATACCATTGGCATACCTGTTATGAACCTCCACAGACGGTAGCGGCGCCGCATATCGGCTCCTGGATAGCTAATCAACTGGGCCCTAAAAACCCGGTAATACCGGCTTTTGTTGATATTGGTCAGCGTTTCACCCTCGGAGAGGCGGAAGAACTGAAGGCTTTTCACACGGCCGGTTTTCTGGGAAATGAATTCGGCCCTTTTTTAATACCCGATCCCAGCCAGGGATTAGAAAGTGTGCGTCCGCCGGTTGGAATGAATGCGAAACGTTTTGAGCTGCGCAACAAGCTGTACAATGATTTGATCAGCAAGAGTCCGCTGGGAGAATTGGGAAGTGATTATCAGAAAGAATCGCTTAAGCGTTCTATGGAGCAGGCGTATAGGTTGCTCAATTCGCCGGAGGCAAAAGCATTTGATCTGAGCCTTGAACCCAAAGAAGTATATGATATCTATAATACGGGTCGCTTTGGTTTAGGGTGCCTGCTTGCCCGACGACTAACGGAGCAGGGTGCGCGATTTATAAGCGTAACAACCGAATATGAACCTTTTGTGGGATTTGATACACATGAAAATGGACATACCCGGATGGTGGGTATGAAAAAAATGATTGACGGTCCGGTAGCCCAGTTAATTAAAGACCTGCATAAGACAGGTCATCTTGACCGTACGCTGGTGATCTTGGCCAGTGAGTTCAGCCGTGATATGATGGTCGAAGGCAGACCTGGTGCAAAAGTACAGGAGCAGGTAAATCAACCCAATAATTTATCAGACCTTAAATTTTATGGGATGCATCGCCACTTTACAGATGGTTGTTCTATACTAATGTTTGGTGGCGGTATCAAAAAAGGGTTCGTGTACGGAAAGACGGCGGATGAACGTCCTTGCAAGTCTGTTGAAAATCCGGTCAGGATTGATCAGATCCATCAAACCATTTATCATACATTGGGCATTCCGGAAGATACACAGTATGATGTGGAGAAAAGACCTTTTTATACTACACCGGATGGCAAAGGAAAACCCATCCTGGAATTGTTGGGCTAATAACACGCATTATTTTTAATTCTTCATAATTTTCTTTCTTCTGTAATTTTTCTACCTATTTAGCTGGCAGCAAATTCAGCTTCAGGCTGATTCCTGGCACTTGCCGGGTAAAAAATACCACAACTTAAATTCAATTTTAATAGTAGCTGGCAAAATTGTTGTGTTTATTGTTTCTGGTTTTTAACTGATTAGTTGGTAAAAACCGTTAAAAACATTTTTCTTA
>JAOQAL010000080.1 GCA_025963615.1 Chitinophagaceae bacterium
TGCCAAAACTTCTCTTGGATGCTCAATACGGCCCCATGAAATATCTGTAATGTGTAATAAACCGTCAACACCACCAAGGTCAATAAATACACCAAAGTCTGTAATGTTTTTAACTGTTCCTTCCAATACCTGACCTTTTTCAAGTTTGGCAACAATTTCGGTTTTTTGGTTTTCCAAATCGTCTTCAATAAGCACTTTGTGCGATACCACAACGTTTTTAAACTCGTGGTTTATTTTAACAACTTTGAATTCCATTGTTTTGCCCACATACACGTCATAATCCCTGATAGGTTTAATGTCGATCTGTGAACCTGGTAAGAAGGCTTCAACGCCCATTATGTCTACAATCAGACCACCTTTAGTTCTGCTCTTAACAAAACCTGTAATGATCTCATCGTTATCCAGTGCAGAATTAATTTTTTCCCATGATTTTTGAGTTTTCGCACGTTTACGAGAAAGTACTAACTGACCGTTAGCATCTTCTTGTGATTCAACAAATACGTCAACTGTGTCACCGATTTTCAAATCAGGTGTATCACGGAATTCAGAAACAGATACTAAGCCATCAGATTTAAATCCAACATTTAATACCACATCCTTGTTGTTAACATTAACAACAGTACCGGTGATAATTTCGCCTTTGGTGATTGAACTGAAAGTTCCATCATACAATTTCTCCATTTTTTCACGTTCGCTGTCGCTGTAGTTACCAAATTTTTTGTCATCAGCATCCCAATCGAAATCTGCGAGTGGTGCTACTGAAACTTGAGATTTGATCTCTTCGATCGATATTGAATCAGCCTCTGATTCAATTGTTTCTTTTTCGCCAGATGCGGTAACTGTACCCAGTTCTGCTTCCTTAGCTTTTAATTCTTTTTCTGCTTCTTGTTTTTTTGCCATTAAATAATTTATCTCCTTTTCCCAATTTGTTAAATGGGACTGCAAAGGTAGGACTATAATTTTATTCAAAAAAATTTAATTTGCTGTTAAATGCTGATTTTTAAGCCTTTTTGTAACATTATGGTGGCTTTTAGGCTTAAATAGGGTTTGTAAACAGATTTGTTTAGCCAATTAGTTGATTATTTGGCTATTAATTTGCCTTCTATCTCTGTATAAATAGTCATAAATTGGGGTAAAAGTTGCTCCCGATAGTCTGATAATACGGCATTCATCAGGTTTTCATGGGTAGGGGTAAAGGGATCTTGCCATATACGCATACATATTCTTTTTAAAGCGTAGGCAATTTGTTGCGTTTCTTCATAAGTATGCAGGTATCCGGATTTTTTAAACCCTTCATAAAATCTAAAAAAAACAGTATTGTCCTTCAGACCTGCAAAAGTTAAAAACTCTTCAATTACTTTATTGTCGCAATTTTTAAGATGATCGTAAAAATCGCTTACAGTAATTTTTCCGGTTGTAATAAGCAGGTTATCTAATATCAACTCAATCGCTATATGCCCCAGAAAGAATGGTTTTACCGGCGATCCTTCAATTACAGGGCCCAACAATAGTTTTAGCTGATGTGAGTGGGTTGCAAAAAAATTGGACGAATGAAAATAACGGTCAACATCCAGGTGTTTATTCCATCCATTTATTATACTGTTTATAGCAGGGTTTGGGTGATGTAGTTTTTCGGGATGGAGTATGATGTTTTTATCCGCATTTTTTAAAAGATCGGGCAATACCGTTCCTAATATAAAATAGCAATCGGTTGCTTCGCGGTCAAAATAATAGTGGGATAAAAAATTCATAGCAATGTCAACAGTACTCAGACCCCTAAAAATACAGAAAATTACGCCATTTTTAATATGGGTAGTACGTAATAATTTATACGGGTAAAGAGAAATTAAGTTTAACTTCAATAACTATTCTTTTCTGTACAAAAACTTATATTCTGTTATCTTTGGCCTCCCGATAGCTTCGGGATTGAAAAGGATATATAATGAATTTTGTTGAAGAACTACGCTGGCGGGGTATGCTGCATGATATTATGCCCGGAACTGAGGAATTATTAAATAAAGGCATGGCATCTGGCTATATAGGTTTTGATCCAACTGCCGATTCATTGCATGTGGGTCACCTAACCCAGATCATGACATTGATACATTTTCAGCGTGCAGGCCATAAACCTTATGCTTTGGTAGGTGGGGCTACCGGCATGGTGGGTGATCCATCGGGTAAATCGGCCGAGCGTAATTTACTGTCGGAGGATGTGTTGCAACATAACCTTGAATCGGTAAAAAAACAGCTTGAAATGTTTTTAGATTTTAACAGTGGTGCCAACAGCGCACAAATGGTTAACAATTACGATTGGTTTAAGGGCATTACTTTTTTAGATTTTATACGTGATGTGGGTAAGCACATTACCGTTAATTATATGATGGCAAAGGATTCGGTTAAAAAGCGCCTTGAAGGTGATACCGGCATGTCATTCACCGAGTTTACTTACCAGTTGGTGCAGGGCTATGATTTTTACTATTTGTGGAAACATAATAACTGTGTACTGCAAATGGGTGGGTCAGACCAATGGGGTAATATTGTTACCGGTACAGAACTGATACGCCGCAAGGATGCCGGCGAAGCTTATGCCCTAACTACACAATTAATTAAAAAGGCAGATGGTACCAAGTTTGGTAAAACTGAAAGTGGCGCGGTTTGGCTTGATACGGCGCGTACATCACCATACCAATTTTACCAGTTTTGGCTAAATACTACTGATGTTGATGCTAAGGCTTATATCAGGATATTTACCCTGCTTGATCGTGAAGTTATTGAGACTATGGAAGCAGAGCACGACCAGGCGCCACATACACGTATCCTGCAAAAAGCATTAGCCAAAGATATTACCATACGTGTGCATGGCGAAGCTGAATATGAAAAGGCAATTAAATCGTCAGAATTTTTATTTGGTAACATTGGTATTGAGTTTTTGAATGAATTGAGCAGTGACGAAGTAATAGGCCTGTTTGAAGGTGTGCCTAATTTTACTGTTAAGCTTAGCGAGTTAAGCAATGGTATTAATGCAGTTGATCTGTTAGCTGCTAGTACCGCGATTTTCGTTTCAAAAGGCGAGGCTAAAAAAATGATACAGGGGGGTGGGGTAGCTATTAACAAATTGAAGATCAATACAGTTGATGACGTTTATAATACTGACTCATTAATAGGCGGTAAATTTTTAGTAGCGCAAAAAGGAAAGAAGAATTATTTTTTAATAATTGTAGAATAATTTTAAAATACGACAAAAAGTATTTATATTTGGATAAATGTCGTAGATAATGAGCGAGGATAATAAAAAAAATAGTTTAAATGAGCCTGCTGCCCTTTATGGGTTAGTGCCTGCTGATAACCTGTTTAGTGGTTTGCTAGGCAGCACAGCCAGGCAATTTAACTTTATGAGTGATTTTGATATTTTAAGCTCAACCCGTCAAGGCTTTTCAAAGCATGTATTAATGGGGTTGGCTAAAAAAATATCATTAACCCTCCAGGAGTTTGCCAATATTATGCACATTTCTGAGCGCACCTTGCAGCGTTATGATGATGCCGATATCATCAAAACTGAATACGCCGAGAAAGCCGTTGAGCTTGCCCGTTTATATACACGCGGCGAAGAAGTATTTGGCACCATGGATAAGTTTAAAACATGGATGAAATCTCCGGTGCATGCTTTTAGGGGTGTAACGCCTGTTTCTTTATTGGATACCTCTATTGGTTTTGATATGGTTTTCAAAGAGCTTGGCCGTATTGAGCATGGTATTTTTGCCTAATGATACTTTACCGGGTTGTTAAACGTATTTATGCTGAAGATTTAACCGGCACCGGAGCGCGTTTATACGGCGGCAGGTGGAACAGTGAAGGACGATCAGTGGTTTATCTGGCATCATCCCGGTCATTGGCTGTATTGGAAGCCCTGGCGCATTTAAGCCCTACCAATATGCCTGATGACTTCTGCATGGTTACGATAGAGGCACCAGATAATTTTGCTGAAGTAAATATAGATACCCTGCCATCCAAATGGCATGAATATCCAGAGCAAAATATATTAAAACAGATTGGCAATAACTTTCTAAGAGAAGCAAAGCATCTTTTTTTAAAAGTACCTTCGGCTTTGGTGAAAGAAGAGTTTAATTATTTGCTTAACCCATTACATGCAAAAGCTAAGGCTGTTAAGGTAGTAAGTAGAAAGGCGTTTAGTTTTGATGAAAG
>JAOQAL010000082.1 GCA_025963615.1 Chitinophagaceae bacterium
TTTTCATATCTACTGACAATGTCATATTAATAACCCGCTCGTCATTAAAAAAGTCTATGGCGTCAATAGCTTTCGGCTGGCCTGAGGCAGCAGCTGAAAATAAAAGAATTAAGCCTGTTAGTATTCTTGAAGTTATTGCCATAATGGTAGATTGTAGCGTAAAACAAAAGGGCAGACAACAGAAAAATACGAAATTTATTTTATTATATGGGTTTCTTCCCGCGTCCTCTTTGTTTCCGGGGGGAAAATAGTTACAAATCATAGAAAACGAGTAGCTAATTTTGTCCTCCTTTTAAGACCATCATGAAACAAAATATATGATTGACAGTTCAGAGATTATTAAGAAGGCCTGGGAAGGATATGACCCTACAAAGATCATCAGCAAGATAAAAGATATCAGTGTCCGGGTTTCCACCAATTACGTATTTCATATCCTTTTTGAAGACGGAGACATTATTATTGCGAAACTCTCTTATTTCGGGAAATATGAGCATTTTAAAGAAGATCACCGCATCATTCATTCATTATCGAACAATTTGTTATACCCGTTTGACGATTTATTAGCTAAATCGCTTCTAAAAAACAACCGGGTGTACACCTACCGCTATAAATATAAAAAAACCGACGCCTGGGTTGTTTTTTATAATCCGGTGCGCGTTATGGAACGTATGCCGCGCAGATTAGATGAAAAACAAATCCGCAAATTCGGACAGCAGATAGGCCGGTTTCACAAGGCCTGCTCCAAGCTTAGAAATGTTTTGCCGAAATCATCCAAAACCCTACGCACAGACATCCATACCCTGATGGAGCAGATTGAAACGGATGAAAAGATATTTGGCAGCCGTACAAAAGCAGAATTCGTGAAACAGCACTGTGAACTTTTTTTAAAAAACCGGTTAAAGTATAATGCCAATTCATTTGAAACCATCCCGGTTTTTATTGACTGGAATATCGGGAACTTTTCTATAAACAAACAATTTGAACTTTTTTCAAGGTGGGATTACGATTGGTTCCGCATGAGTTCCCGCATGATGGATTTTTATTTCTTCAGCCGCGTGGTATCCGATGCCGGTGACCGGACAGCCTTCAGTTATCTGATTAATCCCATGATGGAAGACCGGTTCATCCTTTTCCTGCAGGAATACCATAAAGTAAACCCGCTGACAGTGGATGAGCTGCGTTTTCTGAAAGAGGGATACCGTTTTTTCATTTTAAATTATGTTATGAAGGATGGAAACTATTTTTTCAGCGAACAATATGCCAGGAAACTCCAGGCAGAGGCTTTTGATTTGTACCTGCCGTCCGTGGACACGGCATTTGATGCGGAGAAGCTGATACATGCATTAAAATTAAAAGAAGCGGAAAAATAAAAACTATCTTGTAATTATTTTTTATCGCATAAACTTTAACTATTAATCCAATCGATGTTGCGAACTGATAACTTCAAATCCATTCTTGATCGTTACAAATTTATTTTCTTTGATGCCTTTGGTGTATTAAAGAATTATAACGGGTTGGTACCCGGTGTTGAACAAACCTTTGCTTATATGGAGTCCCAGGGCAAAGAATATTATATTGTCACCAACGATGCTTCCCGCAGCCCGGTGGCGTTGGCAGAATCGTTTCATCGCGTGGGGTTGCACGCCATTAGTCATGACCGCATTATTTCTTCCGGTATGCTTGCCAAAGAATACATTGACCTGAAAGTAAATGATGGAATTGTGGCTTACCTGGGCACCTTGAATTCTGCTCATTATATTGACAGTTCCGGTTTACATACCTTGCCGGTAAGCGCTATCAATAATTCCAATATTGACCTGGTCAATGCCCTGGTCTTGCTGGATGACGAAGGATTCAACTGGTTTGATGATTTGAATAAAGCCGTCAACATCCTTCGTAAAAGAACCATTCCCGCTATCGTAGCCAATACCGATCATACCTATCCGCTGACGGGCAATAATGAAGTATCCATAGCCATCGGCGGTATTGCCAGCATGATAGAAAGCATTGTGGGAAAACGTTTCATCCGCTTTGGCAAACCCGATTCCCAAATGTTCATGTTTGCTTATGACCTGATCCGTGACAGAATGCCGGTCAGCAAGAAAGAAATCCTGATGGTGGGTGATACACTCCATACCGACATCATGGGCGGTAATAAATTCGGACTGGATACGATGCTCGTACTTTCAGGCAACACCTTACCGGACGATGCCGAGACAAGAATAAAATCAACAGGAATAGTACCTACTTATATTTGTAATACTGCCGTCATAGAGTAAGAACTAACCTTACCCTATTGTTTTATTTTGGAAAAAGGAATATTGGTAATGCGATACGATTGCCAGTCCTGGTAATCAAAATGCCACCATTCATAATCATACACTTTAAAGCCATTTGCCTCCATCCTGGTTCTAAGCAGGTCCCTCATTTTATGCTGCGCTTCTGTGCCGCCGGTATAGTACGGATAAGAACGATCACTCATTTCATCATACTGGCCGGTCATCTCTATTTCTTTACCAGTCGCCAGGTCGTATAAACTTAAATCCACCGCACAACCCCGGTTGTGTTTGGAACCTTTTTGTGGATCCGCGACAAATTTTTTATTTTCTTTTGAAGTGATATCCCAGAATATTTTTGTAACACTCCAGGGCCGGTATCCATCAAACACCAGGAGCCCATATCCCAATGTCTTTAGTTCTTGATTTACGTTTACCAATGCCTGTGCCGCGGGACGCTGAAGAAAAGCCCTGGCTTCCGTATATACAGGTTTGCCCACCAGATTATTATTTGTTGCATAACGGATGTCCAATTTAATACCGGGATCCAGTTTGATCAATTCTATCAGGTCCGTTTGCTTAAAAGTACCGGATTCATGAGGTGGTTTTGTTGCACAACCGCCCAGGATGCAAAAAAAGGCAGTAATTATAAAAATCGGGTAGTCATGCTTTGCATACCGGGGAATGCAGGTTGTATTTTTCATGCCCTTAAAATTATACACTCCCGATGATAGTCCGGCAGCAATTTTATTCCTTATTTTTTCTTCCTTTCCTTTATACGCCCGTTAAATGAAATGTATTGCCGATTGTTACTAATCACCTGTAAAGTTGCCATACCTTTCGATGAAACGTCCAGCGTTAATTGCTGAACATCCTGGTTATCCTTTGGTTTTATAAAAACACTCCATCCGTCCTTTTTCTTTTCCTTTACCGTGTATTCAAAATCAGTAGATGTAAAATGAAAGCCGCCTTGTGACGGATCAATCGGCGCGGAGTAAGCCCGGCCAAAATAAGGCAGGTCGGTGGTCAGCGAATCGCCGTTTACTTCCACCCGTTCACCCGAGTTCAGAAGACGAAGCCTGCCATTCGATGGCAATACCGATTCCGCATCAAAAACGTAATGTTTTGAAGTTAATAAATCGTTCAACAAAGAATCCTTTTTTACATTCTGTGCCTTTAGCATCGTTGCCGGCACAATAATCAAAGTCAGCATAACTAAGATTTTTCTATAAAAAATACGTGTGATTTTCATGATCTGCTTTTAGACAAAGTACAGCATAATCCATGCAGGTTTTTGTTAACTCCTTCGAAAGAGCCAGTTAGTTTCCGGCCTGGCCCTAAACTAAAATGAATCACCTTCACTGGTTTGACCTTAACTTTAAGAATAATTTTTTTTATGAGACCTTATTTGGCGATAAGCATACTCTGTATTTTGATCAGCACCATTACCCTGGCACAGCAAACACAAAAACCGCCCTTGCATGGTAAAAACTGGATGGCAATTACCGGCAAACCTTTAGCAGCCACGGCGGGTGCTTCCATTTTTCAGAAAGGGGGCAATGCCGTAGATGCGGCCTGTGCTATGCTGGCAGCTACCTGCACTATGTGGGATGTATTAAGCTGGGGCGGTGAAACACAGGCTTTAATTTACAATCCAAAAACAGGTAAGGTAATTTGTATTAATGCGTTGGGTATGGCTCCTACCGGTGCCACGGTGGATTATTTTAAAAGTAAAGGCATGAATTTCCCGCCAGAATATGGACCTCTTGCAGCAGTTACACCTGGAACAGCCGGCGGCCTCTGTACGATGCTTGCGGAATATGGCACCCTGAGTCTGAAAGACGTGTTGACGCCTGCTATCCAAATGGCCGGCGGTTATCCTATAGAAGCACAAACTGCCAACAGCATCGAGCGGGAAAAAATTAGAATAAAAGAATGGCCTTATTCAAAAACTGTTTTTCTACCGCATGCCGGTAGCGAAAGGGAAGCCCCCGAAGCCGGTGAAATTTTTGTACAAAAAGATTTACTGGAAACCTTAAGTAAAATGGTTGACGCAGAAGAACAGGCATTAAAAAAAGGCAGGACCCGTAAAGAGGCTATTTATGCGGCCTATGATCGTTTTTATAAAGGCGATATCGCCAAAGAATTTGTGAGAGGATGCCAGGAACAGGGCGGCCTGATAACGCTGGAAGATCTTGCCAAATGGAAAGTAATTCAGGAAGAACCACTGAAAGTAAATTATAAAGGTATTGACGTATTTAAACTTTCGCAATGGACGCAGGGACCTGCGTTGTTAGAAGCATTGAACATTCTTGAAAATTTTGACCTGAAAAGTATGGGATATAATTCTACCCGTTATATACACACGCTATACCAGGCCATGAATCTTTCTTTTGCCGATCGCGATTTTTATTATGGCGATCCTTATTTTCCCCCGGAAGAACCTATTAAAGGATTATTAAGTAAAGAATATGCTAAACAAAGGGCTTCTTTAATTAAATTCAATAGAAATAATCCTTATGCCGGTCCCGGCGATCCTTATCCATTCGAGAATAAAATTAATCCCTACCTGGACCTGCTTAATAAAAGGGGGTTTAGCCTTGATACCGGTGCAGGCCGTAAACCAGGGGGTGCGCTCCCAGCCCATGACGTCAGCGCTGTTACTGCTTCTGTTTCCCCCGAAGAAGAAGCACTCTATAACGACAGGTTATGGCGTGGCACTACTTCTGTAGAAGCTGCTGATAAAGAAGGTTGGGTTGTTTCTATTACACCCAGTGGTGGCTGGATACCGGCCTGCATAGCTGGTCATACCGGCGTAGGCATGAGCCAGCGTATGCAAAGCTTTGTATTGGATTCAACATTAAATCCCTTTAATGTTGTCGAACCGGGTAAGCGGCCCCGGGTCACATTAACCCCTACCCTGGCGATGAAGGATGGCAAACCATTTTTAGCCTTTGCGGTACAGGGAGGGGATACACAGGATCAGAATCTGCTGCAATTCTTTTTAAACATTGTTGAGTTTGACATGACCGTCCAGGAGTCAGTGGAAGCTCCGAATATCAATTCTGATCAGCTATACCTTTCGCTTGGTGGGATGCAACTGGCAGACCGAAAGCCTAAACCAGGTTATCTTTTACTAAATGAGAGCACCCCGGATTATATCCGGAAAGAATTAAAAAAAATGGGTTATACTTTAAGTTTTGATGACCGTACTTCCGGGCCTGTAAATGCTATTTATTTTGACTGGAAACATCATACTCTTTGGGGTGGATCCTCCAATCATGGCGAAGATTACGGCATTGGTTGGTAATTCATGATGCCAGATGTGAGTGGAGCAAAAGGGAATCTGTTCCGGGTGAAATTCAGTTCTTCCTTAGCTTTCTCCGGCTAGTATGGACCACCAAATGATATGAATCATCAATCACTTCCTTTACTTATTGCATAGGGATACTGCCATCTACGATCATCTATTCCAATCTTATTTTTCTTAGGGAGCCAGCATCATGGGACCTGGTTATTTTTTGGGCCAAAATAAATATTACGTTTATAATTTTTTATTATATTACGCTGCTAAACGTTTTACCATGTCGGAATGTGTTATATGGATCGTCGATGACGATGCTGACGATATTGCTTTAATTAAACAGGCCTTCCTGGAGTGTTCATTTGATGTCCGGATTTTTTCTCCCACGGAGGCCAAAGATTTAATTCCTGCGCTGGAAAGAACGTATGCACGGGATTTACCCCAGGTAATTTTATTGGACATTAATATGCCCGGCATTTCCGGAAGGCAATTACTGAGCCGTATACGGGGAGATGAACGATTCAGGCATATCCCGGTGGTAATGTTTACCACATCCAATTCCCGGATTGACCGGAATGAATGCCTTAAAGATGGCGCCAATTCCTTTTTAACAAAACCCAATTCGTATAAAGAAATGGTGAAAGTGTGTTCTTCGCTTGCGACTGTGTTTTGCACACCGGAATTTTCAAATCATAAATAGTTATCTTTAATATCTGAATTACTATCGCATTTTATTCGCCCCCGAACCGGATAAAATAGACATATGCATTATGTAATCGTCGTCTGCGATGATGATGAAGATATAAGTTTTATTGAAGAAGCCTTCCTCGCGCAGCCTGGAAATTTTTCAATCAAAACATTCCGCGCAGCAAACCTGCTGCTTCGCCATCTGCTCCAGGCAGGTGACAACAATTTTCCCTGTCTTATTATCGTCAATAATTTTCTCCCGGATATGAGTAGCCTGGAATTACTCGAAAAAATTAAAGAAAATCCAGTACATAAACTTATTCCGGTCGCAATCATGGCAGGTTTTGCGTCAGAAAACACGATCAAACAATACTACCTCGCCGGCGCCAATTGTTTTTACAAAAAGCCCTTGGACAAA
>JAOQAL010000076.1 GCA_025963615.1 Chitinophagaceae bacterium
ATTTTTTTATAAGCGGCCAACTCTGATTCCGAACAGCAAACCACCTTGCCTCCCCATAAATTCCCAAGTCTTTCAAGTTGTTTATACAAACCGGTGACCCAATAATTTTTACCTAAAAAAGGAGCTCCATTCGGCGTATATACCACATTATTTATTCCTGCCATTTTACAGGCCAACCTCCCTAAAAAACCACTTTTGGAAGAATGAAGATGAATAGCATCGGCGAGGTTTTTTTTCTTAAGCCGTCTAAGGATAGTATAAAGTTCCCGTAAAGCCATCAGATCCTTTACCGGGTTGATGGAACGATTAGCCGATTTCCATCTTACGAAACGGACTTTCTCGCGGGGATATAATTTTTTTACTTCCGGCGCTGGCATTACATCCTTTCTTTCGCCATGTATAATTAAGTGTAAATCATTAGGCATTGTTTCTGCCAATGATTTTACAAATACGGCAACACCTGCCGCAAATGGTTCTATTACATGAACAACTTTCATAGATATGTTTATAACAATTAAAACACCACACTTCTTTAACAAAATATTAAAAAGTGCACGCTCCAATCAATTATCAACCAAACCTTAACGTGGAATAGCCTTCTTTAGTACAATTACGGCAAGAAATCGAGGTATTGACATCGCTTTCATCCTGAGTGTTGCATATCACATTAATTTCTTAGCACTTAAGATGAAAGAATATGGAATTTTCATAAGGATTTTGATTTTTAGGATACCTAATGTCTTCAATCCAAAGGTATGCCCAAAATTCCGTACTATGACTAGCCTGCTGTGTAATTGTTTAATCCGGTTTGCAGAAGAAATTCCATCTCCATTTAATTCACAAACAACAAGATATGAGGGAAGAATGGCTGTAGGGGCCACATTCATTATTTCCCAGAATAGGGCATAGTCCTCTGCATGTGGGTATTCAGCAGGATAAAAACCCAATTTTTCAACAATATCAAACCTGAAAATTACAGTGGGATGGATAAAGGCATTTCTGAAATACATTTCCCGCTTTATCTGCTCGTGATGTTGAGGAACCCTATATTTAAATTTAAAACTTTTTCCTGGTTTTTGAAACCAGCACCAGCTACCTAATAATCCAACATAAGGATTTACTCTTAAATACTCCAGCTGTACATAAAACCGGTGGGGATCACAAATATCACCACAATCCAGTCTTGCTACATACGGACATACAATATTATCCTTGATCCATTGCAGTCCCGTATTTAAAGCATTTGTTATACCTCCATTATTTAGCAGCCGTATAATATATACTGGAAGTTCTGTTTCATTCGTATCATGCAATATATCTTCTTTATTAAACGGCTGCTCACTACCATCATCTACGATGAGTATCAAATATTTCCCCTTGTCATATTTAATGCTTTGTAAAGATTTTTTTAATCCCTGCAAATTATTATAACAGGGCATCAGGATGCATAACTGGAAATGTTGACCGGGTTGATTCATGCTGGATACTGGATATTGGATGCTTGTTGCGGGATAAGTAATTAATTTAGTTCGTTGTCCGGGTGGTCAATTATGACAAAATCTTTGGAAATTATCCTTACTAAAACTTAAGAAATCTTCCGGCAAATTTTTTTGTCAAACTTCTATTTCTTCTTAAATTTTTCAATGGCCTGCCTGGTAAATTCACTCAATACCAGCCTTCCACTTATGGCAGCTCTTTCAGTAAGTAATTTGTCCCAATGCTCTGTTCCTGCCCAGAATGTTTTTTTCATTTCTTCCATGGCCCGCGGACTTGAATGCATCAGGGCCTCCGTCAGCCGCCTGATGGATTCATCCATGCCTTCCTTTGAGGGATGCAGTTCGGCATAAAGGCCCTTTCTTCGCGCCCAGTCAGCATTGCGCCAGGAGGTCGCATCAATAGCTAGTTGTGAAAAAGCCGAAAACCCAATTTTTCGTTCAATAGCAGGTCCTACTACAAAAGGTCCAATGCCGATAGCCAGTTCACTCAGCTTTATTTCAGCTTCTTCAGTTGCAATCGCATAATCTATAGCCGCTGCTAATCCCACACCCCCACCCACACATTTGCCATGAATACGCCCGATAATAAATTTCGGGCAAATGCGGATAGCATTAATAACATGGGCAAAGCCACTGAAAAATTGCAATCCCTGTTCTTCATTTTTTATAGTAACTAACTCATCAAATAAAGCACCAGCACAAAAGGCTTTTTCCCCCTCCGAACGTAACACGATAACCTTTGTTTCATCATCATTTCCTGCCCGGTGAATGGATTGTGCCAGTTCATCCAGAATTTTTGCCGGTAAAGAATTGCTTTGGGGATGATAAAATTCGATGGTCGTCACGCCATGACGGTGTTCAACTTTTACGTAACCATCTTTCAATTCATGAATCATAAGCTAAGAGAATTAAAGTCTAAGAGATCAAAGGAGAAAAGGAGGCAACGAGTTACGCGACCAGACTCTTTTGATAAAATTATTAAAAAGCTAAGAGATCGAAAGAGAAAAAGTGGAAAAGAGTTATGCCAGCATCCAGTATCCAGTATCCAGTATCCAGCATCTAGCCTCTAGCATCCAGCATCTAGCCTCCCGCTTCCCTTCTCCTCACCATTGTAACAATGGTTCCAATACCAACCTGTTCATTGCTCTCATCTAATATTTCAACTAACCATTTCACGATTCCTTTTTCAATATCTGTTTCTTCCTTTTTATCCTGCGGAATTTTTTCCTTGCACGTAAATCGTATATAAATACTGTCATCCGGGTAAACCGGTTTGGTAAATCTCAATTCATCAATCCCATAATTCAATAAAACCGGGCCCAGGTCATTCCCATCAACAAATAAACCTGCAGCGGCACTTAAAATAAAATAACCATGCGCTACCTGTTTATCAAACATAGTTCCTGTAAAATCGGTCTTTATTTTATGGGCATAGAAATGATCGCCGCTTAAGTTGGCAAAGTCATCAATATCCTCACTTGTAATTTTCCGTTTAGCGGTTATCAGCTGGTCGCCAATCTGCAATTCTTCAAAATATTTCCGGAAAGGATGAATAGTAGCCGTATTTCCCTTTGCGTTTTGCTGGTAAATCTGTGTAATGGCAGTTATGGTCGTTGGTGACCCCTGTATGGCTACTCTCTGCATATAGTGTTTTACTCCTCGTAGGCCACCCATTTCTTCTCCGCCCCCGGCCCGGCCCGGTCCTCCATGAATCAGCATGGGCAACGGAGAACCATGTCCCGTACTCTCCCTCGCGCATTCATTATTCAATACTAAAATTCTTCCATGATGGGTTCCGGCATCAATAACATATTGTACGGCAATTTTATTATCTGCTGTAACGATAGATGAACATAAAGAGCCTTTTCCTTTCTTACTTAATACAATTACTTCGTCTCTGTTTTTATATGGCATGATCGTACTTACCGGGCCAAAAGCTTCTATTTCATGCGCTTCATTTCCTGCAAAAGGGTTTTCATTCAGCAATAATAAAGGGGAAATAAATGCTCCATTCCTGCTATCCGCGTCAATTACCTCAACACTATCCAATGAACCATATATGATTTGAGAAGAAGCCAATAATTTTTGCACCTGCCCTTTCACCTCCAATCGTTGGTCTTGTCCCGCCAGGGAACCCATTCTTACTTTTTCATTTAATGGGTTACCGATTATTGTCTGCGACAGCGCTTTACTGATAGCAAGGGTTGCATCTTCCAGTACATTTTCAGGAACAAAAATTCTCCGGATAGCGGTACATTTCTGCCCTGTTTTTACAGTCATTTCCTTACGAACCTCTTTAATGAAAATATCCCATTCCGGTAAACCGGGATTCACGTCTTCCCCTAATACAATACAATTAAGAGAATCCGCCTCCATATTGAATGGAACATTTTGTTCCAGGATGGTACGATTCGATTTCAATAGTAACCCTGTTGTTGCCGATCCGGTAAAGCTTATCACATCCTGTGATAAGCTATGATCGAGAATATCTCCTGCACTGCCACAGATAAGCTGCAGGGCACCTTCCGGTAAAATGCCTGATGCAATAATTTCTCTTACAACAGCCTCCGTTAGATAAGAAGTTATGGTAGCTGGCTTCACCACCGCAGGCACTCCCGCCAGCCAGTTAACGGCACATTTTTCCAGCATACCCCAAACCGGGAAGTTAAAGGCGTTAATATGTATGGCAACACCTTCTTTAGGCACTAGTAAATGATGTCCCATGAAATTGCCATCCTTGCTCAAACTTACAGGATCGCCGTCCGTACAATAAGAAAGATCGGGAAATTTTCTGCGAAGGGTTGCGTTACTGAATAAGTTACCAATACCACCCTCGATATCTATCCAGCTATCAGCCTTGGTAGCGCCGGTAAGATAACTTACAGTATAAAATTTTTCTTTTCGTTCCAGCAAATAAGAGGCTAACGCCTTCAACATCCTTCCCCGCTCGTGAAAGGTCATTTTGCGAAGCGCCGGGTTACCCACCTTTCTGCCATAATCAAGTATTGAAGAAAAATCAATCCCTTTGGTGGTAGCCACAGCAACCGGGTTGCCATTTACTGCATTAAATAATAGTTGCCCTTCCCCATCTCCTGTTATCCAGTGGCCGCAAATATAATTTTCGAGTTTTGTCATACA
>JAOQAL010000179.1 GCA_025963615.1 Chitinophagaceae bacterium
GCTAACTGACGGGAAAATAGTTTGTAAGAATGATTCTTACCTCGGATTCAGGCATGGACCTAAATCGGTTATAGATAATAACACATTAGTGGTATACTTTTTTTCAAATAATGATTATGTGAAAAAGTATGAAGAGGACTTTCTCCATTCTATGCTGAAGGGAAACAAAGCATTATCTGAAATGGGGATCGGGGAAAGCGATACCGGCACAATATTAAACCTGGATTCGACATTTTATTTTGGTGAAATTAATTCTTTACTGAACGAAGACTTCCTGCCCCTGTGTAGTATAATCCCTGTTCATATCCTATGCTTTTTTAAAGCAATTGAATTGGGAATTAAGCCGGATCAACCATCTGCGAACGGAGCCATTACAAGAGTTGTAGAAGGTGTTAATATTCACCCGTTGGAAAGAAAAATTAGATTGATAAGCAGAAAATGAATTTTGATTTAGCTATACTTTATGTCTAAGGCTATTTTCAATACGGATGTATTAGTTGTGGGCGAACTGAATGTGGATTTGGTCATGAACGGCATGGAGGAATATCCTGAAATTGGAAAAGAAAAGTTGGCAGGTGATATGGAATTTGCCCTGGGAAGTTCAGCTGCAATTTTTGCAAGCAATTTGAGCGCCTTGAATGTTAAGGTTGCATTCATAGGGAAAGCAGGGAGTGACGTTTTAGGACAGTTTTGCAGGAATCAGTTGAAATCGAGAGGCGTTGATACCACGTTGATTGTATTGGATGAATCATTAAAAACAGGGGTGACAATTGCCTTGAATTATGGAGAAGACAGGGCCATGGTAACGTACCAGGGCGCCATGAAATACCTGACGATTCAGGATGTGCCAGATAAATATTTAAGAGAAGCCCGCCACCTTCATTTCTCATCATTTTTTCTTCAGCCTGGATTTAAAGATGAGTTGGGAAAATTATTTCAAATCGCCAAATCATACGGCTTATCCACTTCATTCGACCCGCAATGGGACCCCTCAGAAAAATGGGACATAGATCTCCAGACTATTTTACCTTATGTCGATATCTTTTTGCCGAATGCTAATGAACTCAGAGCGCTGACAAAAACCGGAAGCATCATTGAAGGCATTAATGTACTTAAGGACAAAGCTGGAATTATGGCAGTAAAGGATGGAACGAATGGTGCATTGATCTGGGATGGTAAAAGGATTTTTTGTCAGCCCGCCTTTACGCATAATTTTTTTGTGGATGCAATTGGGGCAGGAGACAGCTTTAATGCGGGTTTTGTGAAAATGTTTTTACAGGGAAAAGATGCAATTGAATGTGCAGAATATGCTTCTCTTATGGGCGCTTTAAATACAACAGAAGCGGGTGGTACCGGGGCTTTTGTGAGCCCGAAACAGGTGAAAAATAGTGTTTTGAAGAAATTTAATAAGAATGTCGATTATGTTTAAAGACAGATTAGCCTGGTATTCAAATCAAAGGCGGGCCTTGTTAGCTGTAAATTTTTATAATTACGAAACACTGAAAGGCCTTCTCCTGGCGGCAAAAGAAAGTAAAAGTGAAATGATCCTCCAGGTTTCAGAAAGCACACTACAATATCTCGGGGTAAATCCTGCTTATTCACTAGCGAAATCATTATTGAAAGAATTTGATATAAAAGGATGGTTGCATCTTGATCACGGCAGCAATATCGAGATAATAAAGAAGTGTCTTGATGCGGGATTTGATTCTGTAATGATTGACGCCAGCGAAAGACCTTTTGCTGAAAATGTGCGCATAACCAGGGAGGTTGTAAAACTTGCAGAAAATTATAACGCAAATGTTGAGGCAGAATTGGGCTATGTTCCCAAATTGGGACAGGAGCAGGTTTTATATTTTACGAGCGCTAAAGAAGCAACCACATTTGCCGGTGAAACAGGAATCAATGCGCTGGCCATTGCCATTGGAACAGCCCATGGATTTTATAAGGCCCCTCCTCGTCTCAACATAGAACGGTTGAAGGAAATACGGGAAGCTACGCCGGTGGCGCTGGTACTTCATGGTAGTTCCGGTGTGCCGGATGATCAGATTTATGAAGCTATTAAAGCTGGTATTTCCAAGATCAACCTTGCTACCGAAACCAAAAATACTTTCATGACAAAATTAAAGCAGTTGCTTGGCGAGTCGGATGAAATTGATTTACGGAAGGTTTTTCCCCCGGCAATAGAAGAAGTAAAACAGCTGATCATAAATAAACTCAGGGTTATAAATGCTGAATAAAATTGGAATTTCTCATAAGCAGTGAGATAGCATAGCAGTTTTTGAATGATGACGGGGAGTAATTTCTATTACACCCCTATCATCATATCTCTAGTATAATGGGATCTCTTGAATAAGATCTTTTCCCTTCTATTGGAATTCTCATAGTGACCGGAAACACAGACACCTCTTTTATTATTTTGTTTGACTCGTGATACCCCGCCCGTTTATTTTCCCGCTCTTATTCATTGGTTGGTCTTTCAGTAAAGAAGCACGCCGCCGGTTGTGTGTTGGGCCGTGCATGTGTAATAGCAAAAACACCAACCGGATACAGTTAATCTGCCAAATATGGCAGAAAGGCCCCGTAATCTATCCCGTCGCTGTGACCTCAACTACATGAGTCCCAATAGCTATCGGAATCAACGACTTCATTCACTAAACGACTTTACTGACATAGTCCTTTTTTAAACAAGTTTCATTTGTTTTTGGGATAACATAGGAAATTTTGTAAATCCTGTTGCCCCGCCTTTTAAGGCGGGGGTTTTATGAAAAACAAAAGCTCCCGGCTTTAGCCAAATCAATTGATCGGCCATTACTGTCTCGCAAGTATTTTATTTGAGAAGGAATTAGGCTAAAGCCAATACAGCTTACTATAATTATTCCCTGCCCTAA
>JAOQAL010000195.1 GCA_025963615.1 Chitinophagaceae bacterium
TGCCGCGGCAAAAAAAGCCGGAAAGAAATTAGTGATTGGCTATATCCTGCGTCATCATCCTTCGTGGGAACGCTTTATCCAGTTAGCTCAGCAATTGGGGAAACCCCTGGTGATGCGAATGAACCTCAACCAGCAAAGCCATGGAAATATGTGGTCAGTTCACAAGAACCTGATGAAGAGTTTAAGCCCGATCGTGGACTGCGGCGTACATTATATTGATGTAATGTGCCAGATGGTAAGATCAAAGCCGGTCCAGGTAAGCGCTATCGGGGCCAGGCTTACGGATGAAATTCCGGCCGGAAATTATAATTATGGTCAATTGCAAATCCGTTTTGAAGATGGCTCGGTGGGCTGGTATGAAGCGGGCTGGGGACCGATGATCAGTGAAACAGCATTTTTTGTAAAAGATGTAATGGGTCCAAAGGGCGCTGTGTCTATTGTGGCGAAAGAAGCAGGTGGGACGGGTAAATCTTCTTCCGTAGAGGCACACACTAAAACAGAATCCATCCGGTTTCATCATGCAGACCTTGATAAGCAGGATGAATTTGTAAAGCCCGATGAATGGATTAATCTGGAGGATGAACCCGGCCACCAGGAACTTTGCAACCGCGAACAACGCTTTTTTCTAAAATCAATACAGGAAAATATGGACCTTACAGACCATATACAGGATGCAGTCAACAGCCTGCTCATTGCGTTTGCCTGCGATGAATCGGTGCGCACGGGAAAAATTGTGTCACTCATTTAAGATTCTATCAACACCTAAAGACTTATTATGATCACCGGAACATTGCCGCAACTGCATTTATACAAAAGTATTCATCCAGCTCTCGCTAAGGCAATAGAACATGTTTTGCAATTGGATTTGGCAACCCTGGTTGCGGGGAAATATGAAATCGACGGGGCTGCCATTTTTTATATGGTCAATGAATACAACACAAAGCCTGCTATGGAATGCGAACCGGAACGTCATCGCAAATACGCCGACATACAGATCATGATTAATGGGGAAGAAAAATTCGGCTACACTCCTTTTATAAATCAGCGACCATCAACGGATTTTTTGCCGGATAATGATGTGGCGTTTTATACGATTCCTGGTGAGGAGATCGACTATATCACATTGACTCCGGGTAAATTTATAATTTTCTTTACCACGGATATTCATCAACCCGAAGTGTATGTGGATGCACCGCAACCGGTCAAAAAATTAGTGGTAAAAGTGAATATGCAGTAGCTGGCCTTTCATCAATGGATGGCCTTGCCCAATGCTGCCAGGGCCTTCACCAATACATCCAGTTCTTTTGGCATCGTGTATATATTCGGTGTAATGCGGCAACCCTGAACATTGGCATAATCAATGGCTACCGTATAAATATTATATTGCTGCAGTAAGGTTTCTGCAAGAAGGGCTGGCTTCATGCCTTTAATACCAACATTGGCAATGCCGCAGGCGCGACCAGCGTCAACAGGGGTATTCACAACCACATTCGGTAAATTGCGAACTTTACCGGTCCAGTATTGCTGCAGGTATTTTAACCGGGCTTCTTTTTTTTCCGCACCGATTCTCAAATAATAATCAATCGCGTTGCCAATCGCCAGATCGGTATGTGCCGGGTGCGTTCCGATATGATTGAGTCTCGCAATATCATTCTCTTCTTTACCGCCTTCCGCAAGCAACGGCCATATTTTAATGATATTCTCTTTTTTTACATATAGGATACCAGCGCCAAGCGGCACACTTAACCATTTATGAAGGCTGGCTCCAAAATAATCACAATGCAGGTCCGGAATCGCAAACTGTACATGCGCAAAGCTATGAGCCCCATCTACCATTACTTCCACACCTTTACTATGCGCCATATCGCAGATTTTCCGGACCGGTAGTAGCTGCCCGGTAATATTGATCATGTGGGAGATCATTAATAAACGGGTTTTACCCGTAATAGCATTGGCATACAGGTTCACAATTTCTTCATCAGAAGATGGATGATTGGGAACAGAAACGATCTTATTTACTACACCATATTTTCTTGCAACCAGTTTAAACATTTCCAGCATAGAACCATAATCCTGTTCTGCCATTACCGCTTCATCGCCGACATTCCAGTGAATGCCGCCAATGATCATATCTAGTGATTCAGTTGTGTTACGGGTAATGATTAATTCTTCGGGACTGCAACCGGCGAGAGTCGCTAATCTTGTCGCGATATTTTTCTTATTATCAAATTGCACGGTACGCATGTAATAAGAACCCTGGTAATTTACTTCCCGTACATGTGTAATAAAACCTTCCAGTATTTCTTCCGGCAAAAAATTATAATAGCCATTCTCAAGATTAATGTAGGCTGGTTTTAATTTATATCCACCACGGATGCCGTCCCAGAAATCTTCGTTGGTTGCTAAAAGGTTCGCCGGGTAGTCACGGTATTTACTGATCCAGTTATTCATGGTATTACCGGAGAAAGGAATACCCAGCCCCGCCAGGGTTATTCCTTTTATAAAAGAGCGTTTATTCATAAATAGCCATTATGGGAAAATGAAAATTACTTAAAAATAGTTTATGGTATTTTGTTATTGCTGCGGCCATAGCTTTTAGCTGCCATAGCCCTCGGCGACGGCATGCAGGCGGGCCTCAATGGCGAATCTCAGAGACTTCGAAAAGATCGGTCTCGTAGCTTGCAGCTTGCAGCTTCTTAGGAAGACAGCAAATAAATTGGAGGATATTTTGAATTAATTGCCCTGTCCTTTAGGGCAGGGATTAATTATTGTAGGCTGTATTTGGCTTTAGCCAAATTCCTTCTCAAAACAAATACTTGCGAAACAGTAAAGGCCGATAAATTGATTTGGCTAAAGCCAGGAGCTTTTGTTTGTCATTAAACCCACGCCTTAAAAGGCGTGGCAACGGGAATTGAAGAATCACTATGATTTCAATTTCCCTCCCCTAATTGTCTCTAAATAAACAGAGTATCATATTAGTAAGGTCTTTTGGTGAATGAAGTCCCAGATCCCTATAGCTACCAGCTTGCCGGTAGGTATAGTCGGGATTCTAGCCTTCCATGACCATATGTGGTTCAAAATAAAAAAGCACCACTAGGTTAAATTGTAATTTGAATTTTATTAATATAAAGGCGACGATTCAACTATAAGACCCTTGTCATCCTCAATGGCGAATCTCAGAGACTTCGAAAAGATCGGTCTCGTAGCTCGTAGCTTGCAGCTTCTTTAGACCCATGGGAGCAAATTGACCAGGGAAACACTAAACCTTTTCTACCACAATCTTTGAAGGACTTAAATAAGTAATCACCACTTTCATTTTATCACCTGTTTTGATAAGTTTCAATTCCTCCGCAGCCAACGGAAGCTTGGCCTGAATTTTAGCTGGGAATAGATCCAGGTAAACGGCGTAAGGAGAAACCTTGTAAACCGGAACTTCTATCACCGTTTTATTGTTCCAGTATTGCAGGGCCGTCCGGTATTCGGGGATAAAATCATTTTTATATAACGCGGCGCTCATTTTATCCGGTTTATCCGTATTCAACAGGATAAAGTCAACGGCTTCGTTAAACATTTTTTCCTGTGGCGCCTTCTCCCATTTGGATAATATCAATGGAAAAAAAAGATAACTAC
>JAOQAL010000197.1 GCA_025963615.1 Chitinophagaceae bacterium
ACCATCGTCCCCACTACAGTATATCCTTCCCCAAGAAATTTTTTTATAACCGCCTGGCCCATATTACCCGAGGCACCGGTAACGATTGCAACTTTATTAGCCACCATGTTAACTATTTATTATCAAATTTACCAAATAAAATCTTTTCATTAGCAATTCACTCGCTGGATGCTGGGAGCTGGGGGCTGGATACTAGATGCGGATGCTGGATGTTGGATGCTGGATACTGGATGCTGGATAATGGATGCTGGATGAAACTTGCCAGGATTCTTTTGATTGATCCCGGTTACGATTCAATAACGGCGACCGCTAAATATCCCTCATTCCCTTTTGCTTGTTCATCATATTCTTTGCAAAACTTGTTTATAAATTGGTGCCGTTGCGTTGTAGCTTCGCACTAGTAATGAAAAGAGTCCATTCAATAATTTTTTTGTTATTTATGCCATTTTATATGATAGCACAAATAGCTACCCCCTCTCCTGCCGGAGAATATTACCTGCGGGGAGTAATGGAAACCGCTTCTGGCTTTAAGCTGGATAATGACGGGAGTTTTCAATTCTTTTTTTCTTACGGTGCCCTTGATCGTTTTGGCAGTGGTCAATGGACTTCGAAAGGCAACCAGGTTATTTTAAACAGCCAGGAAAAACACCCTGCCGATTTTGCCCCGGTACAGTCAAAAAAAACAGAAGGCGATAACATAACAGTTAAGATGACTGACTCCAATACCATGATGCTTCGCCATATTTATTGCGTGATTCAGGCTGGAGATAAAAAACAAGAAGGACTGGCAGATGCAGCCGGTACTATAATTTTTACACCGCAGGCAGTGGATTCAATTGTATTGATATTTGAGTTCTGTGCCGAAAAGCAATCCATATTCGCTGTGCCTGTAAAAAATCATAATTACTTTGAATTCCGGTTTGAACCCTGGATACTGGAAGTGCTTTTTGAAAATTTCGTTTTACAAATAAATGATGCAGGGTTTTCCGGAATGCATCCGTTGTTGAAAGGGAAATCATATAGTTATGAAAAACGGGGTCATAGATGATCCGATACAGGACGGGATAATCCGGACTTTTGTTGAATTGGATCCTCCCAATTGCCACAGGACACAAACCGCTGGTTTTTCTTTTACAAGACAAAAACTCAAGATAAATGCTATAAATTGTCCATCGATGAAAAGAGATTTACAGGAGAATTTTGGAAATATCGACATCTATTTGTTTGATCAATTGCTGAAAGGCCGCTTTGACGATTGCAAAACCGTTATGGATGCAGGCTGTGGTGCAGGACGAAACCTGGTCTATTTTCTTAGAAATAATTTCCAGGTCTTTGGTATTGACCAGGATACTGAATCTATCAATAAGATCAAAAAACTTTCCGCAGCAATAGCGCCTCATAATCCATTAGAGAACTTCCGGGTTTGCTTAGTGGAAGAAATGCCTTTTGAAAACGCCTTCTTCGATATTGTGATCAGCAGCGCGGTATTTCATTTTGCCAACGATGAATCTCACTTTGATAAAATGTTGAAGTCTGCGTGGCGGGTTTTAAAACCTGGCGGGTTTTTATTTGCCCGGTTAGCATCCGATATCGGTATTGAAAAGAAAGTCACAGCGCTTGGCAATCGCAGGTACCGGCTACCGGATGGGTCTGATCGCTTCCTGGTGAATGAAGACATACTACTTAACTATACCAAAGAACTAAATGGGGAGCTCTATGAAAATATCAAAACAACGAATGTCCAGAATTTACGGTGCATGACCACCTGGTGCCTCCAAAAAAAATAAAAATCTTTAAGAAAACAAATAATAACATGAAAAATGATCTGCAAACCGATAAAAAACATTTTGTTTCGGGATTGGGCGGCTTTTTCTTCCGGGCAAAAGATCCGGACGCTTTAGGCCAATGGTATGAAAAATATTTTGGGATCGCATCGTCACAAAGCAACCAACTATGGCAGCAGGAAGCCGGCCCCACCGTATTTGCCCCGTTTAAGGAAGATACCAGCTATTTTGGAAGCAAGGAGCAAATGTTTATGCTTAATTTCCGCATCAATGGGCTGGATAATTTTCTTGTTTATCTGAATTCCGCAGGGATCCGGATAGATGAAAAAAGACAGGATGAAGTGTATGGACGATTCGCCTGGGTTTACGATCCGGAAGGAAATAAAATTGAACTATGGGAACCCCCTCTTGAAAATAACCAGTAACCAAACTGAATTTATATCCTGAACATGAAAAAAATATTGTTTTTTATTCCTCTTCTGTTTGCTTTATGCTGTAAACAAAAAACAAGCAGTAATAATAAGGGCGATAACCTGAATGCATTGGCGGAAAAATATGTGAGGCTGGGACTAACCATTGGCCAGTATGATCCTGATTTCGTGGATGCATACTACGGCCCCGATTCTTTAAAACCAATCACGCCAATTCAAGCTGTTTTTCCAAAAGACAGTTTATTAGCATCAGTCAATTCATTACTCAGCGAATTTAAAGAGCTTGCTGCTACGGCAATCAATGACACGGTAAAGGCAAGGGCCGGCTGGATTTCTTCCCAGTTGACCGCATTTGAAAGAAGAATTAAAATATTCTCCGGCGAATACAGTTCATTTGATGAAGAATCAAAAGAATTATATGGCGCGACCGCTCCGGTTAACAGCGAAAAACATTTTCAATCACTCGTTTCACAATTGGATAGCGTATTGCCTGGCAAGGGAAACATTCCGGAAAGATTTCAAAAATTGGCCAATCGTTTTATTATTCCAAAAGATAAACTTGACACCGTTTTCAAAACAGCTATTGCAGAATGCAGGAAACGGACCAAAGCTCACTACGCACTGCCGGAACAGGAAAGTTTTTCGCTGGAGTATGTCAACAATAAACCCTGGAGTGGCTATAACTGGTACAAAGGAAATTACAAAAGTGTTATACAGATCAACACCGATATTCAGATTTTTATTGACCGTGCCATTGATGTTGGAAGTCATGAAAGTTATCCCGGTCATCATGTTTATAATATGTTGCTGGAAAAAAACCTATATCACGATAAGGGTTGGGTGGAAATATCGTTATACCCTTTGTTCAGCCCGCAGTCGTTAATTGCTGAAGGAAGTGCCAATTATGGCATTGAAGTCGCTTTTCCGGGCCAGGAAAAGACAAAATTTGCCAAAGAAATTTTATTGCCGCTCGCCGGTTCTGATACCACGGGGATTGATCTTTATTTTAAAGCATTATCAATAAAAGACCAGCTTAATTATGCCCGCAATGAAGTTGGCAGGGGTCTCTTAAATAAAACGATGACAGAAAAAGAAGCTTTGCGCTGGCTGATGGACTATGGTCTTTTAAACGGGGAAACGGCCGTTAAATCAATCAGTTTTATCCGGAAAAACCGAAGCTATGTTATCAACTATAATTATGGAAAGGATTTGGTAAAACGCTATATTGAATTACATGATGGAAAAGAACCCACGCCCGCCAGGCGCTGGGAATTATTTGGCTGGTTACTGAGCAACGAAGTAAGGCCCCTGGATTTATTTAATAACAAATGATGGCTGCAAATAGCCTGAATGCGGAAATACCGTATCAACAAAGTTTATTTTAAATCAGGCGGACTGTTATTACCCTTTGCCTGTTATGGAATTGTTTCTGATTACGGGATTCGTTAAAGAAGTCCTGATCTTTTTTGGATTAGCTGCAACAGCCGGGGTTTCTTTTTCTTTTGACTTGAGTACCCACCTTTCTTCAAGTTTTTTTATTGCATTTGCTCTTTCCATTGGATCTTTTGAAGCGGGTATCATAATTAGATTTTCTGAAAGATAGCGTTAATCTTCCACAATACCTTTTTATGGCTGGATTATTCAAAAATGTTTCCCGGTTTTATAAAATCAACAGCACTTAATCCTATGCGGCATAGTCCTGCAAAGGGTATCCACTTAGGTCTTATTGCTTTTGGCCTGATATTTCACGCAAAGGGATATTTCACGCAAAGGAATGTTTCACGCAAAGGACGCAAAGAAGCAAAGAACGCAAAGAGATCCAGTATCCAGCATCACTACTGTCCGGGTAAAGCTACTTAGGAAATAAAAAAAAGAGAGGAAAATCCTCTCTGATAGTTAATTTAGAAGTTACGACACAACTAATATAACTAT
>JAOQAL010000203.1 GCA_025963615.1 Chitinophagaceae bacterium
TTGCACGGCCTGGGGAATAATTAACCGCAGGTTTATTGTCATTGCCGGCTGCTATGGTGATATAAATTCCCCTTGCTGCTGTATTTTGCACCTGGCGGTCAAGAACGGATGAAATGCTGTCTTCTCCGGAGCTGATATTGATCACATCGCCGGCTTTGCCGTTTGTATTAACCCAGGCCAGTGCCTGGATCAGTCCACCAGCTGTACCATTTCCATCTTTATCCAACACCCTTAAGGAAACAAGATTTGCCCCGGATGCTACACCCAATACACCAAAATTGTTATTCTTAGCACCGATAATACCTGCGACATGAGTGCCATGACCGTTCTCATCATTAGCTGAGGGTTGCCCGTCAAGAAATGAATGGCTTCTAACGGTGTCCACATTTAAGTCGGGGTGTGTAAAATCAATACCACTATCAATGATCCAGGCTGTTTTGCCGGTACCATCACCATAACCTACCCGGTTGACATTCCAGGTAATTAACCAGGGTTCGACTACTGTAAAACAACCACCCAGCGCAATGATCCTGTCGGGCTCAATGATATCGATGCTGGCATCGCTTGTCAATCTTTTTACTTCCTCAGAATTAAGATTGGCAATAAAGCCACTGGGCTGACCACGAAAAGAATTTTGCAGCGCAATGGAACGGATATTGTTTCTTTCCAGCACATTGCTGTTGAACAGCGACATATCATGGTCTGACATGGAACGGGAATTGACAACATCCTTAATGGCAACAATATACCGGCCTTCTATGATATGCCCATTGCCGGGCGCCATTTGTATTATACAACCATTATCCGTTGCCGGACTGGTTGATGCGGTAGTGTTATCGCTATTTTTTTTACACGCGGTAAAGAGTATGATAAAAACGGAGAAATAAATTTTGTTGATTGACATGTGGTAATTATTAACTTAAGATCGTTCAATAATACTGCTAAGGAGGTCATTAATAAGGGCTTTAACAAGGATTTAGGAAGCAACAAGCCTCGAGCTGCGAGCCTCGAGAACTATAGCGCTGTAGCTGTCCCGCGGCTAGCAGCTCATACCTTGTTTTCCTGGTAAGAAGTTGCTAGCCATTAGCTACGATCTTCAGACCTGTAATTCTGTAACTTTCGTTAGTCTCGCAGTTTGTAGCTTGCGGCTCAAAGCTTGTGCCTCGCAGCTTTCCTTACAAATTCACCTTCTTTCCGGATTTAACCGCCTCAAATATTGCATCAATGATCTGCAGGTCCTTGACAGCTTCTTCACCATCTACCGGCACGATAGGTTTTTTGCCCTGTAAAATGATAGCGGCCATTTCATCCATCTGCACGGTTTGATGTGTAACGTGTGGCTGCATTAATTCTCCTTTATTCGTGCGGCCCTGGATAGGGCCATAACCCGTTGAAGGTTGCATTTCGGCAAAGCCTTGTTCAGCATTTAAGAAAAAACGGTCGAGGTTGTTCATATTATAGGTAGACAAACAGGAAGCTACTGCTCCACTGGGAAAGCCGAATTGGAACTGGATAGTTTCGTCAACACCTTCTTTAAATTTTACGGGATCGGTTTTGGTTTCCTGTGCTGTGACCCATACAGGCTCTTCGCCCACCATATAACGGGAACCATTAATTGCATAAATACCAATATCCATCATAGCGCCACCACCTGCCAATTCCCTGTTCAACCTCCATTGCGTGGGATCCCCGATTTTAAAACCGCATAATCCCTGGAAGAAAAGAATTTTCCCTAATTCGCCGTCTTTGCGCATCCGGATAATTTCCAGTGTTTTTGGTTCAAAGTGCATCCTGTACCCTACGAGCAATTTTACATTTGCTTTCTTACAGGCTTCTACCATTTCCCTTCCATCCTTAGCGGTTACTGACATTGGTTTTTCGCAAATAGCATGCTTACCCGCTTTGGCTACTCTTATCACCTGCTCCTTATGCAAGGCATTGGGTGTAATGACGTAAACTGCATCGATATCGGGATTGTTTTTAACGTTGTCAAAATTTTCGTAGTTGTAACAGTTCTTATCCGGAATATTATACTTAGCCTGCCAGTCCTTTATTTTGGATGGCGTGCCACTGATGACGCCTGTTAACTTCGCCCTCTTGCAGGATTGCATGGCTTCGGCTACCCGGGTACCATAACCGCCAAGGCCCATAATGGCGACCCGCAATGGCGGTCCATCGTAGGGTTTGTCCTTAGTTTCATTGCATTCTGCTACAACATTTTCTGTTAAGAATGGTAATGCGACGGCTGAAAAAGTGATTTTTTGCAAAAAGTTGCGACGTGAATTCATAAAAGAATGTTTTGAATTAAGCTTGAACAAATCCGGATTTGAAAATCCTGAATTAATGAATTAAGATAAACATAAAATCAGGGATTGAAAGAGTTGTTGATATTTTTTCAAGCGTGGCATTTTAAAATTCTGTGTTTGAGATTTTTTACCGCGTTGTTTTCGTTTTTTCCGATAGCTATCTTCGCAAGGCACAGTCGGGATCTGCGACAAAAAAGACAAGGAAAAAAGGCCCGGTGACTATCCTGCCGTTACCCACATTTTTTTGCAAAAACTAATCTTTTATAAGTTAAAGGAAACTCTTCAAGTTCTTTGACCAGGTAAAGCAAATGAAAAGAATATGTAGGTGATCTCTGCCAGAGAGGCTTCCTGTTTATAGCCAATCGTAAGTTGATGATCCGGGCTCCAGTAGGAGCCTCCTTAAAATAATAAAACTAAATCTCGCCCCGAATGTATTTTCACCATTACCTGCATCCGGCAACTCCCGTTCTTATTTGTGGGTACACGGTAGGATCCTTATCGGGATGGCTCTTTTTTTCCACAAAAAAAGTAAGCGAAGGAAGTTTCTAAAAATTAAAGTGCCGAAGAAATAAAAAGCAGATAATCCACATCATTTTGCAATTTTTATTATATTTATAATGCAGTTCTTGTCCTTCAGAAATTATATCTTATCTGTTAACTCCTAAATAAACAGTTATGAAAATAAATAAAGAGGATATCCCGGTAACGATGCAATCTCCAGGTACTATCATGCGGACACAACCAAATTATGGTGGCATGACCGCTGCTTTTAATCAATTGCCAAAAGGCATTGATCTCACACCATTGCTTCAGGGATTGGAGCATAACAGTTGCCATTGCCCCCATTGGGGTTATATATTAGAAGGAGCCATGTTGATAAAATATGATGATGGTAAGGAAGAAATCCTAAAGACAGGTGACATGTTTTATTTGCCTCCAGGTCATACGGCTATTGTGCAGGAAAATCTTAAACTAATTGATTTTAGTCCTTCAAAAGAATATAACGAGGTCATGACACATATTGGCAAAAAAATGGCTGAATTCGCAGTATAAAATAATTTATCGCGGCTGGGCGTCCTCTGCCAGGTGCGGAATGATTGAAGGCAGTGGCTCTCGTAAACAACTGCGATATTCCTGCCAATCAGTTGATTGCCTTCTTTCCTTTATTTATAATCAACCCTGAATGCATATTGTTTGCCAGGTTGTATAGTAACCCATGCATAATCGAGTCCTTTAATTTTTTTCTTTACCACCGGGTAAGAACGTTTGTTTCCGTTTATCACGGAAACTGATTTACGGTTAAATTCAAAGGGAACCAGGAAAGATAAAGCGTTGGAATTTGAAAGTGCGGAATGAATGGTAAACGTCAAGGTTCCTTTTTTAAAATTGAAATCTGAAAAATATGCTTCGTCCTTTACTTTCAGAAATTGGTATAAATCAGCTGCTGCCCACACTGGAACTTTTTGCTGATTAGCATAGTCCAACATCTGCATTAAAGGAGTTTTTGAAAAAAAATACTCATTGTTATGGGCTTTTATGCTGATATACGAATACACTTCATTGTCCATACTCCTATCCACCAGTCCTTTGAAGCATTCAAAAAAGCCAACCGAATCTTTATGCTCCATGTACTGCTGATCGTATACATTATTAAAATGCTGAAAAATATCAACTATGTTTCCCTTCGTATCGGCAAACCGTATCGGTAATCCTGATCCTTCAAAATTGCCCTGGCTTTTGCCCGATGCACCTAAAAAATGTGGTTGACTGGAATTATTATCATAATGAGCATAGTTCATGTCCAGTTTAATTCCTTCGTTAGTTTCAATTTTTGCCTCTGCGGTGAAGTCGGGATAACCGGCACTATCTGTACCGCACCAGACAAACCAGTGATTTACATTGGTAGTAATATTCGTGACACCCTGGTAAGCTTTCAATTCGGTAAACTTATCCTGAATGGCTTTTGTCATGATGGCCCAGGTTGGCTTATCCGCATGAAGCGTGGCATCGGGATGACCGGCCACTTCATGACCTTCGCGGATCAGAGAATCGGCAAAAGATTTACTCATTTTATCGGTTCGAAGGGAGTATAAACTCATTTTTGCTCCCTTGGCTCCAACATCTTGGAATTGGGGGATAAAATCTTCCTGTACATTATCTTCTCCATCATTGGTCAATGTGGCCAGGCAGGTTAGTGTATCCGGAAAATACCAGAAACGGGGGAGTGGTTTTTTGTCTTGGGAAAGAAATTCTATGCCATGTGTGAGTAAGCGCAATTGTTCGTCGGCATGATTCAGGCAGTTCATAGCGCTGTCTACCCAATTATTTGTAAATAGGTCCATAGCCCGTATACCAAAAATACCATCCATTTCCCTGCCGGCCCAATCCGGGTTTCCCTGGCGGGTTAATAAAATGTTTTTTGGGAGATCATATAAAAAACAAATGACCTGGCCCTTTCCGAAACGATGGGAAATCATAGCCGGCAAGGAAGCAGGGTAAAAGCGGGCAATAACTTTTGCCGCAGCGTTATTTACCAGGATTGCATCTCCATGAAATTTTAAAGGAACAGGCAAGAGACCTTTTCCAATTGCATTTCCGGTATCAATTTGAATATAGCCTCCCGGCAAGATGCCTGCTATGGATCCCGCCTTTAATAATTTTAATAGCACGGAGGAGGGAAGAAAGGAAACCAGGTTGCCGCCGGCTTCCACATATTGGACGATATCCCTGGTCTGTGAATCAGAAATGGATAGGTGAGGAAGGATTAAAAGATCATAGGATTTCAGCGTGGTCAGTGACACGGCTTCTTTATCAATATTTAAAATATCGTATTCATTAAAACCCTCCGTTTTTAATAACTCTGCTGTATAAGCGCCAAACCCACCCGGCTTGTCTAAAATCAAGATGGGAGGTCTTTTTGTTACTGGCTGCGCGTATAATTTTTCATTGGCCATAACACGAAAAACAAGCAGAGAAACAAGACAAACAATTATTTTATTCATGACGTGTTTTTTTTTTAATGGTGCATGTGCTGAAAAAAGAACCCCCCAGGCACCGTAGAAAACATAGAATGGTTTTGTATATTCTTATTGGTCAAAGATGAAAAATTACCATATCGATCGCGTATGGAGCCTGATAGTATGATTGGCGATTTTGATTTTCGATAGTTTATAATTGCCGACACACTATTTCATTTCAATATGGTTTACTCAGATTCACTTAGCATCTTTGAATAGACTTCTTTTGCTTTCAGATATCTTGCTTTCACTGTTTCAAAGTCATTGGGAAAGTAATGGTGCCAGGTGCTACCGGGTTCTATTTTTTGCAGCAGGTGGTCTATCCATTGTATATAATAAAGCACATCCGTATTACCTGCACGTACCGGCGCCTTGTTTTTGGTGATAAACACGGGTGCAGTGTGTGAAACATGTTCGCTGGTATCCATTCTGCGGGCAGCGATCCAACTGCTTTTAGTAAAAGATACACTGGCGTATAAGATGAGGGGTTTGCCGGGTTTCGAAATTCCTGTTTTGCTGGCGACTATATTGCCGTTGCAAATGAGTTCTATGGTACCTATTGTCTCTTTTTCTGACGACCAGCCAATCTTTATCGGTAATCTCTTTTTTTCGCTGATGGCGATATTATCACCTGGTTGAAACTTCCCGTTCACAGTAAAGTCCAAAAACTCACGATTACCGGCTCTTGAAACAACTGTATTACCTTTTTTAATTCCATCTATCCATTTTTTATAGGTCAGTTTTCCGTTTACATGTACATAAGTCAACAAGGTTCCTAAAGGTTCCTTGTCATTACAGGGGAAATCAGTTCCGGCAGCAAGACCCAACCTGAAACCACAGTTTAGTAGTTTATAATAAGCATGGATGGCAGCTTCGCTATTATATCCTCCTTTGGGTGTAATGATGCTGTACACATCTTCCGAAACAAAATCAATGGTACCGAGAGCAGCTTCAACGGGCAGATCGACCGGTATACAACAATTCAATTCTGTTTGAATGGTATCTGCAAGGTATTGCAGGTGTGCAAATCCCGAGATAGCTCCCTGCTGTTTTCCCCAATCAAGAATTTTATAGGGGGATTCTTCCCAGATTTGGTTTGCATGATCAAGCCCCAGCAATACCAGGTGTCCGCCCATTGCCTGGTGCTCAAAAGCTGAATAGGTAGCATCCCAATGCCATTCTGTATCCCAATGTAAAATCCTGTTGGAGGTAGTTTGTGGCGCATCCCGGCCAGTTATTTTTAAAAGATCCGCCTTACTATCGTGTACTTCACCGTTACCCATATCAGCCAGTAAGCTGATTATATTCAGGTTATTTACCTCCATCATTTTTATTAAACTATCTTCCGTAATAAAGATGGAGCCTTCACCACAGTTGCGGTGTACATGCATATCGCCGCTGTACCAGCCCGTTGGTATAACCGGATCGGGCTTTGTCAGTCTTTTTGCGTTTATGCCGGATTGTGAAAAGACTGGCAAAGTTATGATGCAGCTAAACCAGGCCACTATGATTTTCTTATTCATACAATTATTTACCGCTGATAATGACATGCCCTGTTTGAGTTCTGAAAATAGTTAAGGAGTAATCACCATCACCCAATTCCTTCATTTGATAACCAGTTCCATTTTTTCCTGTTTGTGGGTGCACCTGTTTCCCATTGATGGTAACATTGGTGGGCTTGAATGCCAGCTTCAGCCATTCAATCCCACTTTTACCTGTGGCAGCATATTCAACCTTTTTTTTTGAATACACCACCTTTTTCAGGATGTTTTCAGAATAAAGTATATGGTTTTCTTTTTTGGGCGCCCATTCAGGAATACCTGCAAATACGTGATAAAACATTTTGGGACATTCTCCATAACTGTCCGACCACCAACTCAAAATTCCTTTGCTTAAAGGACTTTCATAAGCTTTGCCATCGGTATCATTGCAATAAGTAACCCAGTTGAGGGAACGATAAGCTTTTTCTTTATAAGAGGCATCACCGGAAACGGCCCACCACCTGGCACAGGAGGCTGCATAACGTGCGGTTTGATAATCCATTTTAAACAGGAAAGTGTCTTGCTCTCCCACTATGTTTGCTCCCCACTGGTTGGCGGGTTCACCGGGAGCAGTCC
>JAOQAL010000257.1 GCA_025963615.1 Chitinophagaceae bacterium
CAAGTATAGGCAAAACAATATAAAGATGCATTACAAAATCGGTACTATACCTCCCTGAGGAACGAACCTCACCGGAGGAATATACACCTGCATTTATCTTGTCCGTGCGAAACTCTTTCAGTGTGTAATACTTGACCGGTTTAGATTTGCTGATATCCCTGATGGTATTGAGATGAGTGATAGTGCCAGAGGCTTTTTCGAGATAGTTCTGCGCTAAGCCTGTTGTAACCGCTATTGAAGCCGTAGCAAGGAGCAGATAAAAAAACGGATGATCCCAATTGTGGGATTTTAATTGCAACAGTTTGATCCTTGGCCTGATCCACATCAGGACTGGTATCCATGGAAGTGCGGCGGGACCCCAGAATTCAATAAGGTCTTTTTTAAATGAGAATGTTTCGGTCCAAATGCAGAGTCACCAGTTAAGGAAAGTGTAAAGCACAACACAAGAAACATAAATCAGAAGGAATGGCAAGAAGGTAAGCTTTATTTTCCTTGCCGTTTCCTGTGTATTCATAAAGCATGGCAAAGTAGAGTTTTTGCCATGCATTTCCAAATAATTAAATGCAGGCACTTGCTTTCTCAAAAGAGATTTGATTACCTGTAATTGGTGTTATTCCTGACGGCAGTAAGGGGAAAGATGTGCCTGGAACCCGTCATAACAATGGGTGAATTCAGCATTGTCTCCTCGAGTAAACTCAATGCCAATAGGTGCCCTTAAATCCCAGAACTGTGCCGATCCAAAGCGCAAATACGAACACAATTACACTGGCGAAAATAGCGAAGACCTTTCTCCAGCCACCGCGAGAACGCATGGGGTCAATAAACCATGAAAAGCCCGCGCCAAGTGCACCTGCCAGCGGAGTGATAAAGTATGCTTTATACCTCAGGATAATGTCCCATTCGGGGTTGGGTTCGCCTGCGCCCAATAGGAAAAGGGTGATGAGCGCTAACGCAATTCCTGCGCCGAGCAGCATGCGTTTACCCAGTGAGGATCTGCGATCAGGTGTTGTCATGGAATGTTTTTGTGTCATAATCAAATAGGTTTAAGATAATGAAATTGTTTTAAAAGTACTTTGAATTGCAAAGTTAGTATCCATTTTTAGATTGTGCAAGAAAATTCATCAATTATCGACTAAATAAGTTTTTTCTGAAATGCGGATTTTATAAAGAGGCTGACGGGAAGATAATCAAAACCTGATGTTACTGTCAGTCTTGTTTAAACGCCACCGCTTCTATTTCCACCAGGTAATCGGGATTTGCCAAACCGGCAACAACAATACCAGAGATAACAGGAGGGTTTTTTAGTTTTTTCAGGAAACCTTGTGCGCCTTCAAAACCTTTTCGTACATCCTGGCCCTGCACGATATAAATGCTTAGCTTGAACAGGTCATCCAATGTTGCGCCGGCGGCATGTAAAGCCGTTTCAATGTTTTCAAGCACATATTCGGTCTGCCTCGTGATGTCGCCTTTGCCAATGATCTCCATATCCTTGGTGATGGCATTTTGACCGCCGATGTAAATAGTGCTGCCATTTCCTTTTGTGATAGCTACCTGCGAGAAAGCGGGGTTCTTGAGCAATTCTTCCGGGTTGAGGAATTCGATTGAGTTCATAGTTTTTGTTTGATTTTAATTATTCGGTGTTATTTAATTTGCTTCGAGTATTCTATCTAATACAAATTTAAAAATAATCTATTAAGATTCCAGCTGCTGGAAATCAGTAATTGCCAATAAAGAGATACGTCGCTTTACTCTCCAGACAAAAAGATAGACACTTGCTCATGGATATCAGGAATTTTATTTTTCATCACATCCCAAACGATAGCATAATTAACCCCGATGTAATCATGGATTAGTCTGTCACGCATTCCAGCCATGTTTTTCCATTGAATAGAATGCCATTTTACCTTTAAATCTGCAGGGATTTTCTTGGTAGCTTCTCCAATAATTTCTAAACTTCTTAACGATTGCGCGTTTCAATGTTTCATCTTTCAGGAAATTATCAAATAATAAGTTTTCGCTAACAGAAATTATATATGAGCATTCATCCTGAATGTGCCTGAGATATTCTTTCGACTCTTTAGACATACTCAACTTCATTTAAAATGCTTGGGCCAATATATGAACTCAATCCATTTTTAGTGACAACTTCAATCTTTTCATTCTTGAAAATCTCTTCAAATAAATCATAAACAGCCATATAGTTGTCAAAGTTTTCTTTTTCCGGTTCAAAATCAATTAACAGATCAATGTCACTTTCACTTGATTGCTCATTACGTATGTAAGAACCAAACAAGCCAACATGTCGAATGCCTAATTTTGAAAGTATTGGCTTATTGAATTTTAGCTTTTTTAATATGTTATCTTTTGTCGTCATTTAAAACTTGTTTCAAAGATACAAAATTTTAGCTTTTCTGCTTCTCAAAATTACCAATTTCAGATTCTATTGCTGTATGGCGGGTTTGTCAGCATGGCGTTGTTCAAGGAATCTGGGCAAAAAGATAGAAGGCTTAAAATATGGATCGTATATTCTCAGCATTAAATATCTATCATTAATATCGCCCAGAATTGCCTTTCATTTTTATCAGTAGATATCGAAATAATGTCTTCTCCCGGCCGACGTTTATAAAAGCTCAATCTGTCACTTATATAATGTTCGTCATCATATTCGTCTACATTGTTATATTTCGCCCAGTCCTGGCCAAGTTCAGGAGTCTGGAAAGAAAGCCAGAAACGCATGGTATCCATATTTGCGCTTTTGAATTTAGCAGCTAATAAAATGAGGGTTTTAACCCCCAGCATAAAAGCCTTTTGGGCGTTTGGCGGGTGAATATGCCTGTCAACGTGGAAGTGATTTTCATTGTCCTCAATGATTGATTGGTTCTCCCAATCCTGCCTGGCAGGATAAAGCTGGTTAAACGATTCTAAAGTAATACCATCTTTCGTTATCTGTATCTGGTCATTCAATATTTCCATAATCTTTGGTGGTAAATCAACCGAAAATGAAAGATCTCGGGGAAGATCATACTCTTGCAGAAGCTGATTGAAAATAGCATTGTAATTTATCGTCATAGAATAGCATTAGCGTTTCAGGTCCTTAAAATTAGTTTCATTAATTCATGAATTTGTCATATAATTCAGGGCATATTGCCGTGAGACTGTCTGGATCTTCGTCATCCCAGTTAAATTCAATTGTGGGATAATCACTTTCTTTTGTCTTAAAATTTTCATTATCTATGTAATCATATAGCTCCTTACCTGTTTTTTGATTAAAAGCTTCAAGTGCTACATACCAAAAGCTCTCAAAGTCGTATTCAAAATCATCCCTGACCTGGGAGACCAAAGTGTCCGGGTTTTGCTTGGCCTGGTAAAAAGCTTCCTTGCCTCTTGAAATTACCCAGTTCCTGAAATATTGGAAACCATCATCTGAACAACCACCATTCATGATAGATCCTGCGCACCACATTTCAGAAGTATAGGTATCATATAACAATTGATCTGTCCTCAAGCGGAAACCTATTATTTCCTGTGGTGTTAATTTCTTGATTTCACTGATCAGGAATTGTTCCTGATCTTCCTGCCCATTTGTGGTTGTGAGCGATTGATCAATAATTGACCAATATAGATCCTCGTTGAGCATTTCTGAAGTTTTTGTCAGTTGGGTTGTATCCATTGGGTTGATTTTTGATTGCTTCCGCAATGCTAAGTATTTTTCAGGAAAAATTGTTTTGTTGTCTAATAAAATAAGGTTTTAGCTAACACTTTGTGTCCTTTAACGAAATAATCGCCACTTGACCATCAAACGCTCAATTGCCCCAATCTTTCTCAGAAACCTTGCAAATAACTGATTTTGCCAAACCATACATTTCCATTAATTTCGCAGCCTAAATAAATTCTTAAGTTATATGAAATATGATATAATCGTTGTAGGCAGTGGCCCGGGTGGTTATGTAGCCGCTATACGCGCTGCTCAATTGGGTAAGACTGTAGCCATTGTTGAAAAGGCTGAATTGGGCGGTATCTGCCTCAACTGGGGTTGTATTCCGACCAAGGCATT
>JAOQAL010000267.1 GCA_025963615.1 Chitinophagaceae bacterium
GCTAACCAGGATGGAATGCATATCCCGATTGGTAAAAAACCAGGCTGACCCAGGGTTATATTTTTCAACCAATTCTTTAAAAAAGTCTTTTGTAAATTCTATTGTTGTAGTAATATCCGGCTGTTGATCGATATGCCGTGTTGTGTGGCCAAAACCCGGTTTAGAAATTAAAACTCTCCCGGCATGTACCTCTTCGTGTCTGCGAAATGTCCGGTATTCAAAAAAGCCTTTTCTAATAAACGAGATGCTGAAACTGTCATTATACTCTTCTGCGCTTATTGAACAAACGGTGCAATGACAGGTATAATTTACGATCTTATAAAAGTCGGCTTGGTGCAGTATATGAATATCCGCCAATAACATAAAGATTAAAATTACAAATTCACTGCCGGAACTATCCGTGCATTCCATTTTTTCACCGGTAATTTAGCAAGATTTCTAAGTTCAGAAACCGCGATAACCGCGAACTTGCATGCAGGAAAACAAGCTGATGGACAGGAATCAATGGAATATTTTACTGGCATTCGCCGCGGTGTATATCATCTGGGGATCTACCTACCTGGCCCTTATGATCGGCATTCAGTCCCTGCCGCCTTTTTTATTATCCTCGCTCCGTTTTTTATTGGCAGGAATTTTAATGTCGGGCTGGTGTTTCCTAATTAAAAAAGAGCAACGGCCTTCTGCAAAATCAACAGGCATAAATTCTATTGCAGGAATACTGACTCTTTTCGGTGGATCGGCATCCGTGGCGTGGGCCGAACAATATATTTCAACCAGTCTTGCTGCTATCATAGTTACGGCCGTACCCTTCTGGTTTGTCTTGCTGGATAAAAAACAATGGTCATTTTATTTTTCCAACAAAACGATCATCGCAGGTTTAATACTGGGTTTCGCCGGGGTGGTCGTATTAGTGGGACTCGATAAAACCAATACGACCCATAGCAGTACCAGCAATCAACTAGCCGGAGCTTTGGCAGTAGTAGCGGGTGGTATAGCATGGACAGCCGGCTCGCTCTATTCTAAATATAAACCTACCGGAACTATATTATTGGTCAATGTGGCTATACAATTATTAGCCGCAGGCGTCTTTAGTTTACTGACAAGTTTTATTGCAGGCGAGTGGAATACTTTCTCTTTTACTGCCGTTTCTTTGTCCTCGTGGCTGGCACTTCTTTACCTCGTTCTGATAGGCTCGATCGTTGCGTTCAGCTGTTATCTTTTCCTGCTTAAGGTAAGGCCGCCGGCACTGGCAAGCACTTACGTATATGTAAACCCGGTAGTAGCGCTTTTGCTGGGCGCCCTATTTGTAAACGAACCGATAACCTGGATTAAAGTGATTGCACTCACCATCATACTCAGTGGCGTTTTATTAGTTAACCTGCCCAGGTATAAAATAGCGAAAGAATTGAAATAACTTAAAACTTTCCAAAATGATAACGAGAATTTGGCACGGCAAAACAAAAACGACAGATGCTGTCATTTACCGTGAATTTGTAATTGCAACAGGAATCAAAGATTATATTGCCACGAAAGGAAATAAAGGGGCCCAGATCTGGCAATGGACGGAAGGTGATATAACGCATATTTGGACGGTTTCCTGGTGGGATCATGTTGAAAGCATCAAAGCTTTTGCCGGCGGAGATATTGAGAAAGCAAAATATTATGACGAGGATAAAAAATACCTGCTTGGATTTGAGCCCCGGGTACAGCATTATGAAACATTTGATTTTTCACCGTTGACCCTTTGCTAATTATACACCTGGTATATGACCAGGCAATAAAGTTCCTAAGCAGGCCGATGCCTATGAACTATTAAAAGAATATTTTGTTCCGGAATTTGAAGTACAAAAATCTCCGGCATTATAAAATTGTGATTTTGAGAAAGGATGAAAATGTTGTAAAAACTTTAATCACCGCGTGATTTGAATCGCCTGAACCCTTCAAAAAGGGTTTGCCGGCAATGATTATGAAAAAACAGTCGTCCACCCCCAACAACAACTTTATTAAAACGATTACGGTAATAGCTCTCTACTCTGAGAAATAAAACACCGGTTGATTTGCGCTTAAGCGATCTTCATGTAATAATTTTAACAAAAAAAATCATGCTGCAAACTGTAATTCCCATTATCCGGATATTCGATGTGCCGAAAGCAAAAGAATTCTATATTGACTGGCTGGAATTTAAACTGGAATGGGAACATACATTCGAAGAGAATTTTCCTGTTTATATGGAAATATCGAAGGATGATATAAAGTTTCACCTCACCGAACATCATGGAGACTGTTCTCCCGGCAGCCGGAATTTTATCATTTGCAACAATATCCGGGAGTATTGCGAAAAACTGAAGGCTAAAAATTATAAATTTTATAAGCCCACCGTCGAGAAAACCTTCTATCATGCATCGTGCATGGAGGTCACCGATCCTTTTGGCAACCGGTTAACGTTTAATGAATACCTCCCCGAAACTGTGTAAAAATTGCTGAAAAGCGCATCATAGTTTTTTGTAACTTTTATGTGTCAAATTTCATTTTCCCTTTGATCCAGCATTTTTCAAAAAAACTAAAACCATGACTGTCAACCGCCGCGACTGGCTTAAACAAAGCTCCCTGGCAGCTTTAGGGCTGGGATTTTCACTTCGCTCACTGGCCAATGAAGAAGGTTTACCAAGGCAATTTGGTTCCGGGCTAGGAATCATTAACCTGGGTTCCAACGAAAATCCCTATGGCATTTCGCCCCTTTCGAAAAAAGCAATCACCGATATGCTCGGGGAAGCCAACCGGTATCCCTTTAATATTGCCTCACTCAAAACTTTCAAAAACGAAATCGCCGATTATTATAAATTATCACCCGGACAGCTATTGATTACAGCCGGTAGCGGCGAAGGATTGAATTTACTGGCCCGTTATTATTCCGGCGGAAATATTGTAGCCGGTGATCCTACCTTCGGTATTTTACCTAATACTGCAAAAAAGATCGGTACACAGGTTATTGAAGTACCGCTAACTTATGATAAAGTGCATGACCTGGACGCTATGCTGAAGGCCATCAACCAGCAAACAAAACTCATTTATATCTGCAACCCGGCTAATCCCACGACTACAATTTTACCACCGGCGCAGTTAAGGGATTTTTGTGACGAAGCGTCCAAAAAAACTGTGGTGGCGATTGATGAAGCTTACATTGATTACGTTGAGCCACCAGATAATGAATCGATGCTTGCTATGATTGACAGGAATCCAAACATTATTATCCTTCGCACATTTTCCAAAATTCATGCAATGGCGGGATTGAGGCTGGGATTTGTGGCAGCACATCCTGAGCTGATTCAAAAACTCAGTGCTGATTATTTCGGCAATACACAATTTTGCACCAGTGTGTTAACACAGGCAGCCGTTTTAGCATCGCTGAAAGATGAAGAACACCGAAAGAACAGCAAACAAAAAAATGCAGCCGCCAGAAAATACACGGTGGATGCCCTGGAGAAAATGAAATACCGTGTGGCCAAATCACACACTAATTTTCTTTTCTTTCAGTTGAAAAATTATAAAGACGACTTCGCAAAAGAAATGCTGGACAAAAACAATATTCTGATACGTTCCACGAACTACAGTGATGGAAACTGGTGCAGGGTAAGTCTTGGCACCCAGGAAGAAATGCAGCAATTTATCAAAGTATTTAAAGAAAAAAATGCCTGAAAAATTTTCAGGCATCTCAATAATTAAAACCAACCTCTCGCAACCTCGCGGAAAGGCCAGGGAATAGAAATAAGTATAATCAATAAAGCAAGGCCAAAATATACCAATGTCCGTTTGTGTTTGACGGCATCGGGTATCTTTTTCTTTGCGTACGATTTACCAATATGTACAAGAATAATTGCAATGATCATTCCGGCAAAATGTTCTACCGAAAAAAACCGTAGGGCTTTATCACTCATAATTGCTTTCATTCCTGAATTCATGAAAGCACTTAAACCATATACCGGACCGGCAAACCATTGATAAAGGCCAATCAGCAAGGTAATATCGCAGGCGATCATTGTAAACAATCCGAATTTCCGGTCAGTCTCATTAAAGGGCCTGTTGCCGGCGGTCAAACTCCGAACAACCACAATGAGCAATAACAATAATATTATCCATCGGAGAAAACTGTGAAGGTGGAGCAGACCGGTATACATATGGAATATTTTACAGCAAATCTAAACCTGTAAAATCATAATGAGAAATTATTTGCCCCCATTAGCCCTTAGATCGGCAATACAGGAACTATCCATCACTGGCACGCTTGCGAGGCCCCCGGCATATTGAGCATCATGGCTGCCATCCATAACAGCATAATACATCAGGCAATTGGCATTGGTACAATGGTTACCGTTAGCCGCATCCTTATGAGCAGACTGTAATGGGGTGCCTTCATCAACTAAACCCAGTAAATGCCCGAATTCATGTTCTAAAACAGAGGCATCAAACACCTGTCGTTTAAGGGAGTCGCCAGCCGAAAAATCATTAATACTTTTCCCAAAGGCTACGATTGAAGTATTTCGGTATGCGGCACCTAAAACAAGACTGTCTCCTGCATAATAACCATTGAGGTATAAAATATATACGGCCAACTTATTTCCTGTGGTAAATTCCGTACGGCTGGCTTCTTCAATGCTTTTAATCTGTTCCAGACCAAAACTTAAAGTAGAGGGTTTAATTTGCTTTGTAATAAAGGTAATACCATCGGGTTTGTTAAGGTGTTGTTCAAGCATCGCCTTAAAATGGTCCATCGTTTGACTATCGGGTTTAAGATCATCAGATAAATATTGTAATTCCACGACCAGTGACCGGTATCTGGCTGAGCTTAATAAGTCGTTTGCAGAAGCGCCAACATTAAGATCATGCCGGTAAGTGATAAAATTACCGCAATTGGCAAAATCCGATGAATCTTTCTGACAAGCAGAGATAATAAATACTAAAACAGAGGCGGCAAATACGAACAGACGCGTTGACATAATACACAATTTAGCCCGAGAACATTACTATTCAAATATTAGTCCAATAATAATTTTCGCGTAATATTACTTACACTACCAAACCTAAATAGGTAGGGTCATTTAATTTTTCGAGTCAGCCATGAAGGCATCGGCATCATGAGTGCTTCCTATAATCTGAATTCCCGGAGCACTGATTTTTCCTGTAAAGTCACTTGGAAAAATCGTCAAAACCTCAGTCGCGGTTAGCTTTTCAAGAGATCCAACAGCGCTGTAGTATCCCTGTTAAGTGGTCCCCTATGGTTATTCATGATTATTACAAAAACAATATACCTGAATACTGCAGACGCGAATAACTGGTTGCTATTATTAAGCGCCGGTGCCGATTGTTAAACTTTGGACAACTGCCATTAGTATTATTTATAAACAGCGAATCTGTAAACCTCAAAAAAAAGTTGATAATTATCTGCCGCCATTAGCCCGCAGGTCGGCTACACAGGCACTATCCATAACCGGTACACTTGCAAGGCCGTTTGGATATTGAGCATCATGGCTATCAAGAAAAGAATAATGCATCAGACAATTCCTATTGGTACAATGATTCCCATTCGGCAAGTCTTTGTGATCAGTTATAGCAGGGGTAGCCTGATCTACCAAACCGAGTAAATGGCCGAATTCGTGTTCTATTACGGTAGCATCAAATAAAAGCCTGTTCAGTGAATCTCCGGCTGCATGATCACTGATGCTTTTACCGAAAACGGCCAGCGAGGTATTGCGATATGCAGCACCTAATACCAGACTATCTGCGGCATAGTAACCATTGAGGTATAAAATATAAACTGCTAAACAGCTTCCTTTGGTAAATTCAGTGCGGCTGGTTTCCTCAATACTTTTTATCTGGTCGATTCCAAATATTTGAGTAGAGGGCTGGATTTGTTTTGTAACGATTGAAACTCCTTCTGGTTTATTAAGCCGTTCCCCGAGTAAAGTCTTTAAATGATCAGCTACCCGGGTATCAGGAACAAAATCCAGGGACAAATATTGAATTTCTATTACAAGTGATTTGTATTTGGTAGAGGTGAGCAAGTCATTTGCAGATACACCCATTTCAAGGTCGTGCCGGTACGTAACGGCGTCTCCTTTTAAAAAATCGGCACTCCGTTGACAGGATATGGTAAATAATAGCAGTATTAGTAGCGCTATTAAGCTGGTGGTTTTCATCATAAAAGCCCGGTTTACTCAGGTCAAATTCATACGCAAATATTGTCTCAAAAAACAGTATTTCAAACGTAATAGTACGTAAGACATTTACTACAGTGATTTACGATCTATTAATTTTCCCAATCGGCGATGAAGACATTGGTATCGTGGGTGCCACCATTGTTACGGTTACTGGAAAAAATTATTTTTTTCCCATCGGGGGAGAACATGGGAAAAGCATCAAAACCTTTGTCCCTGCTGATCTTTTCAATGCCCGTTCCATCAGCACCGGTGATATACATATTAAATGGAAAACCCCGTTTATATTCGTGATTACTGCAAAAAATAATACGGCCGTCGGGTAAAAAGTTAGGCGCCCAGTTGGCCTGACCAAGATTAGTGATTTGTTTCGCATGACTGCCATCAGCATCCGCAGTCCAAACCTCCATACGAGTGGGGGCTACGAGGTTTTCTTTAAGTAAATTCTTATACTCTTCGATCTCTTCCGGTGTTTTCGGCCGGCTGGCTCGCCAAACAATTTTTTTACCATCGGGACTAAACCACGCCCCACCATCATATCCCAATTCATGAGTAATGCGTTTTATGTTCCCCGACCGAAGTTCCATTGTATACAGATCAAGGTCACCGTCACGTATAGATGTAAACAGCATGATCTTCCCATCACGCGATAAAGTTGCTTCGGCATCGTAACCAGGGGAATCGGTTAACCGCTTAGTTATTTTGCCATCAAGGTCCGCCATGAAAATATCATAACTTTCATAGACTGGCCAGATATACTTATTGCCATATTTACTTCTATCGGGTACGGGTGGACAGGTATCGGCGCCTAAATGAGTAGAGGCATAAATGATACTTTTCCCATCTTTTGTAAAAAAACCACAGGTGGTCCTTCCTTTTCCACCACCTATTTGCTTTGGCTCAAAGTTTTCTCCGGGTTTGTCGGGAATCTTTCCAATAAACATCCGGTCGCAGGGAATACCCTCTTTAGGATTTGTCCGTTGAAAGATGATCCATTTACCATCAAAACTGAAATAGGCTTCTGCATTATCGCCTCCAAAAGTCAATTGCCGGATATTTTTGAAATGCTTTTCGTCAGGATAAAGAATCGTATCTCCGGCCGGCCAGATACAGAACGTATTTAGCGGGGGTACGGTTAATTTATTTGCGCTGTTAAATGAGGCCGAAATAGTGGCTATTAAAACAAGAATAGCAATAAAGTAATTTTTTTTCATTCTAATGCGTTTAAGCGACGAAGTAAATAAACTGAATAATCCTGTTCATCTCAAAGATATTTTCATAAAAAAAAACATTTTGTCAGGATATTGTCATACCCTAAATCATTAAAACATTTAGATTTGGAATATGAAGCTGATTTTTAAGGCATTTATAATTACGCTGATTGTTAACATCACTGCCTGTAACCATACGGACAATAGTTCTCCTTATAATGACCTGCTGATTCAGCCTCCGTACTCAACATTAACAGATAGTATAAAAGACAACAGCGGCAACGACAATCTGTATTTCCGGCGTGGCCTATTACTCCGTAAAAATGAGTTAATAGAGCCAGCACTTGACGACTTTCAAAAGGCTTGGTCGCTGAAAAACAAAGAACAATATGCTGCCATTATCAGCGCTATCCTGGTCGAAAAAAAACCGGATTCAGCAATTATATTTATTAAAAATGCTTTGCAAAAAATTCCGTCCAGCACTTTTTTGAAACTTGACCTTGTAAGGGCGTACAGAAGTTTAAACGAAAATGAAAAGGCGCTGGCTGTTTGCAATAATATTATTGAAATAACTCCGGGCCAGATTGATGCCTTAATGATGCAGTCTGAATTACTGGAAGAAAAAAAAGACACATTGGGTTCTGTGGCATCTTTAGAAAAAGCCTACAGCCTGGCGCCGTTTGATCTTGAACTGAATTACAACCTTGCCTTTAGATACGCGCAAAACCGCAACGCGAAAACTATAAGTCTCTGTGATTCGCTGTTAAAAATGGACTCAGCTCATGTGCATGCTGAACCCTATTATTTCAAAGGCGTTTATTATTCCAACATTAACGAGAAAGATAAGGCCATCAATTTCTTTAACCTGGCGATACAACATGATTATAATTTTCTTGATGCCTACCTGGACAAAGGAAGAACTTTATATGAACAGAAGAAAATAAACGATGCCCTGAAAGTTTTCACATTGGCATCGTCAGTTTCACCCGCTTATGCAGATGCGTATTACTGGACCGGCAAATGTCTGCAAGCTCTTGGACAAAAAGACGAAGCAAAAGAAAATTACCGAAGGGCCTATGGCTTTGACAAGACCCTCACCGAAGCCAAAGATTCCGCAGATAAAATAAAATAGACTCGCTGGGTACCGGGAACCTGAGTCTTGAAGACTACCACAATGTGGTATTGACTTCATATATGTCTCATCGTATTTTTGTAACGTTACCAGAACCCCGGCCCATAGCGGGGTTTTTTATTTATCTTGTGCAGCAAATACTACAGCATGGCTATCGTTGCTCCTTCTTTACTGGCTGCCGATTTTCTCAAACTGGAACAAGCCTGCACAATGCTCAATGAAAGTGAGGCAGACTGGTTTCACCTGGATGTAATGGATGGACGCTTTGTGCCGAATATCAGTTTTGGGCCGATGATCATTCAATTTATCCGGAAAACAACCAAAAAGTTTTGTGATGTACACCTGATGATCCTGGAGCCGGAGAAATATACAGAACAATGTAAAGAAGCCGGGGCCGATCAGCTTACCGTGCATATTGAAGCCTGCCCGCACCTTCACCGCAACATACAACTGATAAAATCATTGGGCATGAAAGCCGGCGTTGCTATCAATCCGCATACGCCGGTTAACTCCTTGATCGATATATTACAGGATATAGACCTCGTTTGCCTGATGAGTGTAAACCCCGGATTTGGAGCCCAGCAATTCATTCCTCATTCGCTTTCAAAAATCCGTGAACTGAGAAAACTGATTGATAACTGGAATCTACCTGTAAAAATCGAAGTGGACGGGGGTGTTAGCCTGGAAAATGCAGGAGATATCATTGCAGCAGGAGCTGACGTGCTGGTTGCAGGCAATACTGTTTTTAAATCCGCTGACCCGAAGGCAACCATTGCGCAATTAAAGAAACTATAAGGCATACCATACCGTTTATCTGCCCC
>JAOQAL010000275.1 GCA_025963615.1 Chitinophagaceae bacterium
GCGTGAAATATTCCTTTGCGTGAAATATTCCTTTTGAGATGGCCTCTTTTTAATAAACTGTAATTTTCTATTAGAAACCTTTCTTGGTTGTAACCTGTTTGTTTATTGATTCTTTATCTCCAACCAATACAACGGTCATATTTTCATATTTCAGGTATTTCCGGGCAATTTCAGAAACCTGTTCCGGCGTCACTTTATGCATGTTCTTTACAAGATCAGCCAAATAGCTGTCAGGAAGATTATTCTGATCTAAGAAATTGAGCTGCCCAATAATGCCTGCGGGACTTGAATTCCTTAAGACAAAAATGCCGGCTTCATAATTCTGAAATCCCTGCAGTTCTTCCTTCGTAGGAATTTCATGCTGCAGGCGGTTTATTTCTTTTTCTATTTCACGAAGGGCAGCTACGGTGTTCTCACTCGTTACGTCGGCCTGTTCGTACCAAACAGAAGTATTATGACGGTTCTGGATAACGCTGCGGGGCGAATAAGTGTAGCCTTTATCTTCTCTAATATTGCTTGTAATTCTTGAGCCAAATGAACCCCCCAATACAGAATTAGTTATGAGATAGGGCACGTAATCGTTGCTTTGCGGAACTACTGATGGTAAACCAAGGATAATGGTAGTTTGCGGAGCATTTTTACGGTCAACAATAATTGTATCCTGTTTGGTAACAGGATTTACCGGTGGATAATAAACATCGGGTCCGCCACGCCATCCCCTAAAGGCTTTATTAATCGCCGTATTGACAGCTGCTTCATCATATTTGCCTACAACATAGATGACTGACCGTTTGGCTCCGAAATTTTTATCATAAAATCCTTTTACCATGGACAGGGTATAGCTGTCAATCATCTTTTCGGTAGGGAAGAGCGTTCCATAAGGATGGTCTTTATAAATTGCCTGTGCAAATTTTTCCTGTGCCTGGGTTTGCGGAACTGACTTTTGATAAGTTAGTTGCCTTTTCAAATCATCTTTTAAACGTGGTAGCTCGCTGGCCGGAAGAGCTGGATTTATTATTAGATCTGCAATAACATTAATAAAAGCGGGAGCAAATTCCGAAAGCACGGACCCGGAAATTGCGAATTGATCAGGACCGACATTTATATTTATGTCACCGCCCATAGCCGCTACTTTTTCAGCCAGGATTTTAAAATTATCTTTTTTTGTTCCCTGCTTTACCATTTCGCCGGTAAGATCGGCCAGCCATATTTCGTTAGGACCCTCATGTATGTTACCCGTTTTTATCACCAGGCTGATATTTACTTTGGGAATATCACCATACTGTACTATCGTACTCTTGAGACCGTTAGAGAGGGTGTTTGTTTTTTTACCGGGGATGGCAAAATCTTTGGGAGTGCTGCCCTCCGGCGCTGTTTGTTTTTGCGCAAAAGCCAGGCTAAAATATAATATCCCGGGAATAACAAACAGGTATTTATTTACATTTTTCATTGTTTCACTGCTTTAGGATCAATAATTAATATGGTACGGTTGCCGGGTCTTAAATATTCTTTGGCTGTTTTCTTTATTAATTCCGGGGTTACTTTTTTAAATTCATTTTCAAGATCATTGATTTTGGAAGGATTATCATCAAACAATGCAAAACTCGCCAGCATATTTAATTTGCCGATTCCAAAGTTACCGCCGATGGCATCGTAGATGGATGAACGCATTTTAATAACGGCGAGGTCCAGGTTTTTTTGTGTTACCGTATTTTCGGCAAAATATACGGCCTTATCAAACTGCGCGATGATAGAATCCGGGTTTACTTTCGCATCATAAATTAGATTCGCCATCCATACCATGGGTCCATTATAGTCAAACATATCGCCAAGGTAATTAATACCGCCGCCTACGGTTCCGGTATATCCTTTTTCCTGAACCAGCGATTGATTCAGCCTGCTGTCATTTCCCTGTAAAAGCATCTGGTCAATAAGACCCATAGCATAATATTCGGGGGTATTCTTATCAGGCATTTTGTAGGCGATGGCAATAGCCGGTTTATTCGCCAGTTTATCTTCTTTGGTAAATTTCTTTTCCTTTTCCTGGCGGGGTTCTGAGATATCCGGTTTGGGAGGCAGGGTAGAAGCCGGTATGGCGCTGAAATACTGGTCCACCCATTTTTTAGCATCATTTACGTCAAAATCACCGGTCAGTACCAATACCGCATTATTCGGTGCATAGTACGTTTTAAAAAAACTATTTACATCTTCGAGTTTGGCAGAATCAAGATCGGCAAGATCTCCATAAAAATTATGAGCATTATACCAGTTTTCATTGGCGTACTGGGGCATATCCAGCCAGGGAAAGCCACCATAGGGCTGATTCAATACATTTACCCTGACTTCACTTTTCACAACTCCCTGCTGGTTGGTTAAATTTTCCTGTGTTATAGAAAGGCCTTTCATGCGGTCGGCTTCACCCCATAACGCAGTCTCTAATTTATGAGCGGGCATGATTTCAAAATAATTTGTAAAATCAAAACGGGTACTTCCATTAAAAACACCCCCGTTCTTTTGTATCAGTTTTACAAATTCCATTTTACCCAGATTTTGCGAACCCTGGAACATCATGTGTTCAAAAAGATGTGCAAACCCGGTCCTGTTTTTGGGTTCAATGCGAAAACCTATATTATAATAAACCCCTAAGGCAATGGTGGGAGCTGTTTTATCCTGAGAAAGGACAACTTTAAGGCCATTGCCCAGCTTATAATAAACAACCGGTACATTTAATATGCTTGCTGTGCCATTTCCGGCTTGGACAGTTCCTGAAAAAAGGAGAAGTACCGGAAATACAAGACATATAAAAAGCTGTTTCCCGGACATCGATTTAAAATAATTCATAATTTATTTATGGTTTAAAAAATAGCTAGCGACAATAGAAATTATATTGATTGTTATCCCTGTTTTGCTTCTGTATTGTCTGATTTTTTGCCGAATAGATCTTTTAAAACATTTTCCGCATTCGCTACATGGTCTTTGAGTGCGTCGCCGCCCTTTGTCTTCAATTCTTCAAAATAATCACCAGCCTTATCCCAGGCGCCTTCGGCTTCTCCTTTTAGTTTACTGGCTTTGTCTTTCAACCCGGCAACCAACTTTTCTTTTTCTTCATCACTCATGTTATGGTATTTTGTTAAGGCAACACCGGCCAATGCGCCCATTATAAAAGTGGCAATATGTTTTGCTGAAACTGACATAAAAGTTGTTTTGGAGTAAATAAATCGATTGATGCCCTAAGTTAGCCTTTTTATCAACTTTTTCTAACGCCATTTGATAAGCGGCTTTCTTACAACAATAAGCTCCGGGCGGAAGGATAATTATTTCCGTCTAATCGGTTCTACGAATAATAAGACCTGGTCATCAAAGACCCATCGTT
>JAOQAL010000276.1 GCA_025963615.1 Chitinophagaceae bacterium
ATAATTCAAAGTTAATTATCTATCGGGGTATCGAAGTAAATGAAATACCAGGGGTAAATAATTTTATAGATTGGCTACTGTTTGCCATTTCACGGGTGGTCCGTTTATGAAGTGTCTTTGCATTCAAAAGAAAAATTCGTTCCTTTAGTATGCGGCATCAACCGACAGATTTCTAAACTGCGGCAACTGGCCGACCTTGTACTTCACCTAAAAAACCCTGCTATGCGAAAACTGATATTAGGAGTTGCAGTAAGTTTGGACGGTTTTATTGAAGGACCCCATGGAGAATATGATTGGTGTTTTACTGACCAGGATTATGGAATGTCGGATTTTTTTAAACGGATTGATTCGGCATTTATGGGAAGAAAAACCTACGAAATGACATTGGCGGTGGGGAACCAGAATGGCGGCGGTTTTCCAAAGTTGAGAGAGTATATTTTTTCAACTACACTTGACAAAGTAAAAGAAGGAGCAACATTAATAAAGACCAATATAAAAGAGAGAGTCGAAGAAATTAAAGATGAGGACGGAAAAGACATTTGGCTTTTCGGCGGTGCAGGATTGACCACCTCATTAATGAATTTAGGATTAGTGGATGAGCTTTCACTGGCTGTTCATCCTATTTTACTTGGAATGGGTAAACCTTTATTCAGTGATATAAAAGACAGAATAAACCTGGCGCTTGTTAATACAAAAACATATTCATCCGGGCTTGTTTCTCTGACCTACTCTTTAGGAACAACATAAAGCGAACGCATACAAGGCTATCTTTCACAAATTTAGCCGATATGATTTTATTGACGTTTTAAACGCTTTACCGGAGTAAGATTAAAATAATCATTTCAAAAGACCAGTACCGGTAAGTCTGGTTGGAGGCCAAAATAAACCTGCGCTGCTGTTTCATAACGGCTATCATTTGCAAAGCCATGTTGCCTTATAACCTGCGCGTCTGAAAAATAGTGAGCTAATTTATTCCGGGTATAAATGGCACTGCTGCCTGCAGCTGAATACATCAGGTCCACAGCCTGGAGGCAACTTTGATTGGTATGTGTAGTTGCCAGCAATAATCCTGCTTTTTCTTCAAGTGATAATTTTTCTCCGGTCTGTGTTTTATTCCAGCATGCTGCAATGGTATGATGCAGGTAGGCATGGCTCGATTGAACCAAAGCCTCAGCCATACCTAATTTTCTTTGTATGGCACCTCTTTCCCTTAAGGGTACCACCGAGCCTAATGATGTTTTCTTTTCGGCCAATAGCTTTAATTCCTGAATAGCATTCCGGGCAATAGCCAACGTTATCGGTGCAATGAGACAGGCAACACCGGCGCCCATGGCAGAGAACTTGTAAAGCGGACCTTTATAATAGGAGTTAGGCTGAAATTCCGGAACTAGCGGGAAGGAGAGATGGGCGGGTACAAATACATCAGCGGCCGCTATATCATTACTGTCGCTGGCCTTCATACCCAGGGTAAACCAGGTATCAAGGATCTGGCAATGATCCGGTTTCATGAAAACACCAACGACTTCAGGAATTCCGTTGTTCATTTTTACCTGGTCTTGCTCCATCACAAGTGCGGTAACAAAAATCCAATGGGCTTCATGCACATTACTCGTTAACGGGCTTTTGCCGTTAATCCGGTATCCTCCCTTTACAGGAGTGGCCATCATAGGCGGGTGAAAAGCACCCGCAATAAGTGTATCAGGGCCATTTTTGTAAATTTCCTCAATTCCGTTTTCAGGAAGTCTGCTACACCACCAGGTAGATACATTAGCAACCATCATGGACCAGCCGGCGGCGGTATTGTGACGAGACACTTCTTCAACGAGCGTTGCCGTTGTTACCGGGTCGGCCTCAAGTCCGCCTAATGATTCAGGCAAGAATAGCCTGTGAAAACCTGCTTCCCGCAATGCCTTGAGCACCGGCTTGGAAATCCGTCGGTTATCCTCTTCTTCATTCACATATTGGCCGATAACTGACCCAATCATTCTTGCGGATTCCAAAATGGTTAGCATACAACTACATTTTTTAAAGGTTTAATTACAACATTAAAGGTACCAGGACGGAATCTTTAAGCCTTGCCTGTTCGGTTCAAAAACATTTCTGTTTGTATCATAATGGCCGGGCAAGTGGATTCTTCATTCTGGTAATATTCATTTGATAGTCCTTGCCGGGAATCCATTTACAGGCTACGGGTAACGTCGACTCGCCTGGTCAATTCAGGCACTGGCATCGCCGGTTTATTTATTAAATGACTTAAAAAACTGAATGCCCTGTTACTATTGACCTATGAAAGAGCTTGAAATTTCGTTCGGAATCTTGAGGGGGATACGCCAATCTTTTCTTTAAATATCCGGCTGAAATGCGTTTGATTTTCAAAGCCGCATTCAAAGGTAATATCTCTGATGCTTAAGGAAGTGTTTTCCAGCAAGCCGGTAGCCAGGGTTAATCTTTTTTTCATTACCCATTTAGCTGGGGAATCATTAAAGATCTTTTTGAATTCGCGTTTGAATGTTGGAACGCTTTTGCAGGTCAGCTTTGCATATTCCGCCATCGAAAGTTTAAAAGCATAGTTGTTCTGCATGATCTCTTCCATCGACGGTTGCTGGTCGTTGGACAAATTATGGAGGAATGAAAGAAGTCGTTCATTTTTTTTATTGGTGAGTAAGGATAAAACCAGTTCCTTAAATTTCAGTTCAAGCAGATTTTCAGGCGGAGGAATTGATTGGGCAAAATAAGGTAACATGGAGAAGAAAAAAGATCTGCTAAGATCGTTTACATCCAGGGGTAAAACATGATCAACACCCGCTTCCGGTAAATTAGTTAAGGATAGACTTGTACGATTTTCGTTTATTACTTGTTTGAGAAAATTATCAGGCATAAAAAAAACCATTACGCACCATCCTTCCCCTTCTTCCTTTTCAGCAGTATGTGTTCCTTTTTTTACAAAGACACAAACACCTTCTTTCAACTCCCAGATCTTTTTGTCTTTATGAAAAATTCTTTTCCCGCTTATGACATAAGCTATGTGGTTGCATTCAATAAAAAATCGTTGTTTTGCAGCTGCCTGCGGACAA
>JAOQAL010000279.1 GCA_025963615.1 Chitinophagaceae bacterium
CTAGTGGGGTGGGATTAAAAAGCATGTTTAACCGGGCACAGCTTATTGGGGCCACGCTTAATATTAAAAGTGGACCCGGTAAAGGAACGAGGATAACAGTAGAACTTCCTTATCAAGACGAAAGTAAATGATTAAAACAACCAAAAAAATTCTGGTAGCCGTTACAGATGATCATACGTTAATGAGAAATGCGCTGGCAAGGCTTGTTAATACCTTAGATGGCTATTCTGTTTTATTTGAAGCCGACAATGGCAAGGACCTCCGGGCTAAAATCATGCAGCACCTGGTGCCTGACATTGTGTTACTGGACGTAAATATGCCGGAAATAGATGGTTTTGAAACCACCAAATGGCTGCAAAAGAACTATCCTCAGATTAAGGTGCTTGTTTTATCAATGATGAGCGACGAGGGAACCATTATTAAAATGTTCCGGCTGGGTGCCAAAGGTTATTTGCTGAAAAATACGGAACCTGCAGAGTTAAAGCTCGCCTTGGACGCAATTATCAATAAGAACGTCTATTTATCAGAGTATGTTTCTGCTAAGCTGGTAAGCGGTTTAAACAAGGATGCGGACCGCGATGTCTCAGAAGTTGTGCTTAATGACAAAGAAAGAGAATTTTTGCGCTGGACCTGCAGCGAACTATCCTACAAGGAAATTGGTGAAAAAATGTTTGTGAGTGCCCGTACAGCTGATGACTACCGGCAGTCCTTATTTACAAAATTAAAAGTGCATAGCCGGGTCGGACTGGTCATGTATGCCATTAAAAACAGCATAGTTGAATTATAGATATTTGAATCAGCTTATTTACTCAAATACATACTTCTATCCTTATATAATTGTCTGAAATAAGGATCCCGCAAGTCTTTTATAAATCGTATGGCCTCTCCGGTTGATTTCATTTCAGGGCCTAGTTCTTTATTTACTCCCGGAAATTTATCAAAACTGAATACAGGTTCTTTGATGGCAAACCCTTTTAACTTCTTTTCGTATTTAAAGTCCGTTATTTTATAGGCACCCAGCATAATTTTAGTGGCAATATTCAGGTACGGGATCTGGTAGGCCTTGGCTATAAAAGGAGTCGTGCGCGAAGCCCTCGGGTTGGCCTCAATGACATAGACTTTACCATCTTTAATGGCAAACTGGATGTTGATCAGTCCTTTTATATTTAAGGCTCTTGCTATTTTTTCGGCATAAAACTCTAACGTGGTTACTTCAAGGGGAGTTAGATTAAAGGCCGGCAGTACGGCATTACTGTCGCCACTATGAATACCTGCCGGTTCAATATGCTCCATTACGCCCATTACATGAAATGTTTCGCCATCATAAATGGCATCCACCTCAGCTTCCTGACAACGGTCAAGAAAATGGTCCACCAGGATCTTATTACCGGGAATATGTTTCAACAAACTCACTACCGCCTTTTCTACTTCATCATCATTTATTACAATCCGCATCCGCTGGCCGCCTAATACATAACTTGGTCTCACCAGCACAGGATAACCAACCTTATTGGCCACTACGATAGCCTCATCAACATCATAAGCCGTTCCATAATCAGGATAGGGAATGTTAAGCTCTTTCAGCATATCGCTGAAGCGGCCACGATCTTCTGCAATGTCAAGGCTGTCAAAAGAAGTTCCGATGATTTTTATTCCTTTTGCATTCAATTTTTCCGCCAGCTTCAAAGCAGTTTGTCCCCCAAGCTGAACGATAACTCCTTCCGGTTTTTCGTGTTCAACAATTTCCCAGAGATGCTCCCAGTAAACCGGCTCAAAATAAAGCTTGTCTGCCATATCGAAGTCAGTGGAAACTGTTTCGGGGTTACAGTTAACCATAATGGATTCATACCCGCACTCTTTAATGGCAAGTAAACCATGTACACAGCAATAATCGAATTCGATGCCCTGGCCAATCCGGTTAGGACCTGAACCAAGCACAATGATTTTCTTTTTATCGGAAACCTTACTTTCATTACTGCCGCCTTCCTCAAAAGTCGAATAGAAATAAGGCGTTTTGGCCTCAAACTCAGCGCTGCAGGTATCTACCATTTTGTAAACCCGGGTAATACCGGCGGCCTTCCTTTTATTATAAACATCTTCTTCATCTCCATGTTCCAGTATGCGGCTGATCTGCTCATCGCTGAACCCATTGACTTTTGCTTCCTTCAGCAATTCCAATGGCATGGTATCAAGGTCATATTTCGCAATTTCCTTTTCAATGGTACATATCTTTTGAATTTCATAAAGGAACCAACGATCTATACCATTGGTAGCTTTGGATATGGTGCCAACCGAGATTCCGGCCATTAAGGCGTCTTTAATACGGAAAATTCTGTCCCATTTCGGGGTTTTTATGTATTCCAGCAAATCATCGGCGTGCATCAGGCTTTTGCCATAATAACCCAATCCTACGGCGTTATTTTCCAGGCTCTGACAGGCTTTTTGAACTGCTTCGGTAAAACTTCTGCCAATGGCCATTACTTCACCCACACTCTTCATTTGTAGGCCCAGTGTATCATTCGCTCCTTTGAATTTATCAAAATTCCAACGCGGTATTTTCACAATTACATAATCAAGCGCAGGCTCAAAGTAGGCCGAAGTATTTTTTGTAATCTGGTTTTCCAATTCATCCAGTGAATACCCAATCGCCAGTTTGGCGGCAATTTTTGCAATAGGATACCCAGTGGCCTTTGACGCAAGCGCTGATGAACGGCTTACCCGGGGATTAATTTCGATAGCGATAATTTCTTCTGTATCTGGATTTAGTGCAAACTGTACATTACAACCACCCGCGAAATTTCCGAGATCCCGCATCATGCGAATAGCCGTATTGCGCATTAGCTGCATCGCGGTATCGCTGAGCGTCATGGCAGGGGCTATTGTAATTGAATCGCCGGTATGGACACCCATTGGATCAAAATTCTCAACACTACAAATGATAACTACATTATCATTGGCATCCCGGAGAAGTTCCAGCTCAAACTCTTTCCATCCTAAAACCGCTTTTTCAACCAGTACTTCATGAATTGGCGATGCCTTGAGACCACGATCCAGTGATTCATCAAGCTCATCCTTATCATGCACAAATCCGCCTCCGGTGCCGCCGAGTGTAAACGAAGGACGGATTACAAGCGGAAAACCTATTTCCTGCGCAAATTCTTTTCCTTCCAGAAATGAATTGGCCGTTTTTGCCTGGGCAACCGGAATTCCCATTTCAATCATCCATTGACGAAACTTTTCCCGGTCTTCTGCTTTGTCAATTGCTTTTATGTCTACACCAATCAGCCGGGTATTATATTGCTTCCATATCCCAAGGTCTTCAGCCTCTTTTGCCAGGTTTAAAGCAGTCTGGCCCCCCATGGTAGGAAGTACAGCGTCTATTTCATTTTCCTGCAAAATTTGTTCAATGCTTTCCACTGTCAGGGGAAGCAAGTACACTTTGTCTGCCATCATCGGATCGGTCATGATGGTAGCCGGATTGCTGTTTATGAGTATTACCTTGACACCTTCCTCACGTAAACTGCGTGCAGCCTGTGTTCCAGCATAATCAAACTCGCAGGCCTGGCCAATAATAATAGGGCCTGAACCAATAATAAGGACTGATTTAATAGAAGTATCTTTTGGCATTTTGTAATTTGTATTTAGAGAGGGGCATCAACCGTACAGGCATAAAAAAACCGGGTTCGTTACCCGGGGTGCAAAAGTAAGGGAATCCAGTCTTTCAGAAAGAATTGCCTGCAAAATAATTTCTATTTCACTTGATACTGACTAACTATGATAAGCAGCGATTTCATATTCATCCAGCAGTACTTCTCCGGCTTTGGTAGTATTTTTATGGCTCGCTGATTCTTTGCCTTCATACCGGTCCTTCATTTTAGCGATCCATTTTTGTTTTACTTCCTGACCTTTCACCATGCCGATGAATAATCCTCCACTTAAAATCATACTCAACAACAATTTATGTAATACCTGTTTCATAGTCCTGATTACTAAGAATTTTCACTTAACAATATGCAAGATAAAATATCATGCCAGAATTTTCAATACCAGCTTTGTGGTATTTTTTTATTTAATAACAATTAATATCCTTTCATTTGACAAGTAAAAAGATATTATTTACGTTAAGAACTTGCCAAAAATTTTTGGTTTTGACTAAATAGAAAGATTTGGATATACAGTCCAACATCCAGTCTCTAGCATCCATTCTCCGTATTAGTTTGCTTTATTGACGATAAAATGGCGGCTGGTAATTATTTTTGTAAATGCAGATAAGGTCATTCGTCTTAACCACGTTTATTTTTCTTTCGTTTTCGTTATATGCCCAGCTTGCTAATCATCCCCAGAATTATTTCCGCAATCCGCTGGACATACCGATACAATTAGCCGCCAACTTTGGAGAAATTAGACCTAACCATTGGCATATGGGACTTGATATAAGAACCAATCAGCACGAAAACCTTCCGGTATATGCGGCCGCTGATGGTTATATCGCCGAGGTGCGGGTCGAGCCTGCTGGCTTTGGACAGGCTGTTTTTATTAATCATCCAAATGGGTTGACCACCGTTTACGGGCACTTAAATAGTTTTGCACCCGGATTACAGCAGTACGTTATTAATCAGCAATACAAACAGGAGTCCTGGCAATCCGACATGTTCTTGCCACCTACCTTATTTCCTGTTAAGAAAGGACAGTTGATTGCATATAGTGGTAATACGGGTGGTTCCCAGGGACCTCATGTTCATTTTGAAATCCGGGATACAAAAACTACGCGTTGTCTTAATCCGCTGCTCTTTGGATTTCCCTTACCGGACATTGTGCCGCCGGATATCATCCGCCTGGCGATGTACAACCGCGGAGTCAGTGTATATGAGCAGGCGCCTAAACTTTTCCCTTTGAAGAAAACGATGGATGGCTATATTATTCCCAAACTACCGGTGATCAAAACCGGATTGAAAAAACTCAGTTTCGCCATTCAGGCCCATGACAGAAACAGCGTAACTAATAATCCCACTGGCATTTACGGCGTCATTTTATTTTTCGATAATAAGCCTGTAATTAATTTCTTTCTTGACAGCATCGATTATATAGAAACCCATGCAATCAATGCACAGGTTGATTATAGGTACAAATATAATGGCGGTGTTGCCCTGCAGCATATTTCACAATTGCCCGGTGATCATTCCGGAATATATAGCCATATCAGTGGCGATGGAGTTTTGGAATTAAATGATG
>JAOQAL010000345.1 GCA_025963615.1 Chitinophagaceae bacterium
TCATAATCCTTTGTAACGCCTCCACCACCAGGCATAAAAAACACACCGATGGTATCGTTCACTGTCTGTGATCCAACCTGTATTTTGTAAGTCGATAAGCCCTGTACATTCAGAACCCTTATGGTTACTGCCTCTCCCGCGCAATAGCTGGCTTTATTGGGCGTAATGGAAACCTGGCACTGAGAAAAACCGAGATCCCAACAGAGTAAAATAATTAATATGGATAATAATTTTGGCATCTCTATTAAAGTTAAAACAATTTAACTGCATTCCTTCCCGGGAAGTCATAGCAGTCGATCTTTTTTCCTTTTTTCTTTGGTGAATACAAAGCGACATTATTGAAATTCATTCTCAGGGTTACTTCATGCTGTCCGTGACTTTTTGAAGTTACTCCGGTAAAATCCATCTGGTAACTATAGCCTACATTTAATGTCATGAAATCATCCTTGCCCATGTCCCAGTCGATCCCTCCGACGAATATCAATCCGTGCGTACTGTTATTGCTGAATTTATTTAACTGGTACATCACGCCGGCATAAACAGGCTTGAACGTAACAAAACTTCCGGCATTATACACCCGCAGTTTTTCCATAAAATCAAACTTAAAAACAGGCGATATATAAAAATCGATATTTCTTTTATTTCTCCCTCTTGAAACAGGAAACATGGATCCGTAATGCACCGTAAATCGCATCGGAATTTTTGTGGAAATATTTTCAAAGGATTCATCCGGTCTTGTGAGGTGATGAACCGCAAAGCCGACAGCATTGTGTACGGGATGATCATGAATATCATACCGGAAGCGCAATAAAATTCCGGCATCGAGGTCAAAAAAATTCACCTTCCTCAAAACGATATTCGTGCTTGATCCTCCCGGTATTACTCCCACTTCTGCGTCAAGCTGATCCGTAAAGATCAGCCTGCTTTTATCTAAAGACTTGTTGACAAATGCAGCATTCACGCCAATATGTAAATTGATATTTTTTGTGATCTTGGCAATATAAGCGTAGGAAGCTGAAACGTAATTTGTCTGCAGCGCGCGTGCCTCCACATCCCGGTACGCAGTAACCCCGATGCCGGAAGATAACCTTGCCGATTGTACGTCTACTGCGATGCCGTATGTATTAAAACCACCGGGAACATAACTCCATTCATTCTTATAGATCATTGCAACATTCAATCCTCTTTCCGAACCTGTCGCCGCAGGATTTAAAAACGTTCTGAATTGATAAAACTGAGCAAACGCAGGGTCTTGTGCTTTTACACAATTAATAGCTCCCAGTGTAAGCAGAACACTTATAAAAATTCTCGTTAGTAAATATTTCATTCTACAGTTGTAACGGCTAAAATCTATCTGGCTTGCATAGCTGATTAGTAATGCTAAAATACGGAATTGTTTTATAATAATTGTTTTTTATCAGTTAAAGTTTGAAAGTGATTACATTTGCATAAAATCACTCATATGGACTATCAAATATTGCTTCATTTGCACTTATGGCTGGCAGTTTTATTCTTAGTATCCTACACCATAAAATCCGCGCTTTTTTTATCCGGAAAAAAGGAAGCATTCCTGGTTTACAAAAAGAAAACGCTTCTTATAGAAACCTTATTTTCCGTCGGCTTCCTGGTTGCGGGATTCTGGATGCTTATCTTCCGGATCAAAACGCATTCTTATCCGCATTGGCTGCATCCAAAGATCACTCTTGCATTAGTCTCAATTCAATTGGGAAAAGTTGGATTTAAGAAGGAAAATAAGATACTGGTGGCAATATCTTCCTTGTTCTTTATCATCGCATTGATCATTGGTCTTGCCCATTATCATTGATCCCTGGAAAGATCAAAACCCGGCTTTAGAATTGCGATAGATCAATAAACTGCGCTTAATTCTCTCCTGTCTTCTGCTCCTTTTTTGTTTTTTGGTTAACATTTTCCCGGACTGTTAATTATTCTAAAGTTTATTGTACTTTTGCACCGCTTTAAAAATCAATATATTATGAATAATTTAGTTTATGTAGTACCATTTTTAGGATTGTTCGGATTGGTGATCACGGCTATAAGATACTCATGGGTATCGAAACAGGATCCGGGTGAAAAGAACATGCAGGAATTAGCCGGCTATATAGCTGACGGCGCAATCGCATTTCTAAAAGCAGAATGGAAGATACTCTCTTATTTTGCAGTGGTTGCAGCTATCTTGCTTGCCTTATTAGGTTCACAAACTGGCTCTGCTGCACACCCTACACACTCCAGTCCGCTGATTGCAGTGGCATTTATTATCGGCGCAGTATTCTCAGCAACGGCAGGTTATATCGGTATGCGTGTTGCCACATTAGCAAACGTGCGCACCACACAGGCTGCGCGCACCAGCCTTGCGAAAGCATTAAAGGTTTCCTTCACAGGAGGATCCGTTATGGGTTTAGGTGTAGCGGGATTGGCTGTTTTCGGGTTAGGAGGCTTGTTCATCGTATTCTATTTCATTTTTGTAAATGGCGCTCCGGTAAATGGAGCAGAAATGAGAACTGCCATTGAAGTATTGACAGGTTTTTCTTTAGGTGCTGAATCCATCGCACTGTTTGCACGTGTTGGCGGAGGAATTTATACAAAAGCTGCAGATGTTGGCGCAGACCTCGTAGGAAAAGTGGAGGCAGGTATACCGGAAGACGATGTTCGTAACCCGGCAACTATCGCTGATAATGTTGGCGATAATGTTGGAGACGTTGCCGGTATGGGCGCCGACTTATTTGGTTCTTATGTGGCTACTGTATTAGCAACAATGGTATTAGGACAGGAAACAATTTCCAAAGATAATTTTGGTGGAATGGCTCCTATTTTACTGCCTATGGCAATTGCAGGAACAGGTATAGTTTTCTCGTGGCTCGGAACATTTTTAGTGAAGATAAAAGACGACAATGGCAATGTACAGCAGGCGTTGAATTTAGGCAACTGGTCATCGATCGTTTTAACTGCCATTGCATCTTTTTTCCTCGTAAAATACATATTGCCTGAACACATGATGCTTCGCGGTCATGCATTCACTTCTATGAATGTATTTTCAGCGATCATGGTTGGATTAGTAGTAGGCACGCTGATGTCTATGATCACTGAATATTATACCTCTATGGGAAAGCGACCGGTACAATCTATAGTACGGCAATCTTCCACGGGACAT
>JAOQAL010000347.1 GCA_025963615.1 Chitinophagaceae bacterium
AAAAATAATAGTACTTCTAATCTTGATCTTTTTAAAACGGAATCCAGAGGAACGATCGCCGGGGAAGGCGCCGCTTTTTTTCTTTTAACTGATAAGCCTTCCGGTAAAGATTATGCGGAATTAAAGGCCCTGCATACTTTTTATAAACCAGTTGATTTGGATGAGATCAAAAACAATATCAGGTCATTTCTGTTCTCAACCGCTGTCAATATGCAGGAAATTGACCTTGTCATAACCGGGCGAAATGGCGACCCGAAGAATGATAAAGTTTATAAAGAGTTGCAGCAATCCCTATTCGCGGGTAAAGTGTTGGTTGATTATAAACACCTGTGCGGCGAATATCCCACTTCGTCAGCATTTGCGTGCTGGCTGGCTGCGAATATTTTAAAGTCTGGTAACGTACCCGGCCTGGTTGAAAAAAAACGTTCAGGCACTAAGTTGAAAAATGTTTTGATTTATAACCATTACCAGGATATTCATCATTCAGTATACCTGCTTTCTGCATGTTAAATTTCAGGAATACCAATATTGTTTTTATTGTTTTACTGGCAGCATTGACCGGGTGTCATATTCTTTATGGGCTTCCCTTTTACAGCTACATCATCTTATCGTTTGTTTATTCCTTGCTTCTCTTTTGGGGCAGCTACTTTATAGGTTCCAATTTTTATTTCAATGTTATTTGCTCCGCCAAAACAGAACAGAAACAAATCGCTATCAGCTTTGATGATGGACCATTCCCGGAATTTACACCGCAGGTATTGCAGATTTTAAAAGAAAACAAAGTACCCGCAGCTTTTTTTTGCATAGGCAAAAGAGTACAGGAACATGCAGAATTATTTCAACAGGTAATTGCAGAAGGGCATCTGATCGGTAATCACAGTTATTCCCATCATCTGTGGTTTGATCTTTTTTCCGCCGGGAAAATGGCTGCGGATTTGCAGGCGATGGATGATGCCATGAAAAAAATAGCCGGTTTAAAACCAAGATTATTCAGGCCACCTTATGGGGTAACCAACCCAAACCTCAAAAAAGCCGTCATAAAGGGGAATTATATTCCCATAGGTTGGAATATCCGTTCTATGGACACCGTGATAAAAAATGAACAGAAATTATTGGAAAAAGTTACCAGGTTGTTAAAGCCGGGCGCCGTTGTTCTTTTTCACGATACGGCAAAAGCTACACCGGGCATGCTTTCTGCATTTATCCGCCAGGTAAAGGACAGCGGGTATGAAATTGTGCGTCTGGATAAATTACTTAAATTGGAACCCTATGCGTAAACAGATATTGTTGATGATTTTGATGACGGGCGTTTATTGTGGGCAGGCACAATATCCGGGGTATAAATCATTGGGGGAGACGGCTGATTTTAAAGCGCAGTTTGCCTCGGCAGCACAAAAAATAAATACCATTAAAAGCGATTTTGTCCAGGAAAAAGAGCTGAGCATGCTGTCTGAAAAAATTATATCGAAGGGGAAATTTTTTTTCAGGAAACAGAATGCGGTCCGCATGGAATATACCCAGCCTTTTCAATACCTGATGATTATTAACGGATCAAAAATCTATGTGAAAGATAATCAGAAGGAAAATAAGATTTCTGCTAAATCCAATAAACTGTTCGAACAGATCAATAAGATTATGATGGATTGTGTAAATGGCTCTGCCTTGAGCAGCACTGATTTTACCGTAAAAATATTTGAAAGCAATGACACCTACCTTGCGGAACTGTCTCCTGTAAATAAGAATCTGAAAACATTGTTTAAAAACATCAACCTGGTGGTAGCCAAAAAAGATTATGCTGTTACAAAGATTGAAATGCACGAACCGTCAGGAGATAATACAACCATTAGTTTTGTTAACCGGGAAATGAACATAACCATTCCAGATGCGTTATTTGCTATTAATTAGTGCGGCGCTTTGGCTGCTTTCCTGCTCCGGTCCTTACAAGGCCATGCGGAAAGTAAATTCTGATCTCGGTTGCGTGCAATCATTCAAGCCTTTTTTTACTACTGCGTTGTATAATACGAAGGTAAATGTGACCGGAAGACATTTAAGTGGGCTCCTCATGATAAAGACGATGCCAGACAGCAGTATCCGCATCGTTTTTTCTAATGAAGCAGGGTTTAAGTTTTTTGATTTCGGTTTTCTTGGCAACGGCTTTAAAGTATATTACATCTATAAGAAAATGGATAAAAAAGCCGTTATTAAAACATTGCGTAAGGATTTTCAATTGTTACTGATGAATAACCTCGATTCCGCGGATGGTTATCTTTTTAAGAAGAATCATTATAATTATTATACTTTTCCACAGGGGAAAGATCATTATTATTATATAACAGATAGTTTATGCCAGAAGCTGGTTCGCATGGAACGGGGGAATAGATATAAACCCGTAATGACCGCGGTGGCAGCAAACTTTAACCAGGGGATGCCAGACACTATTGGCATTACCCATAGCAATTTTGATTTCAATATCAGTTTAAAAAGAATATATAATTATGCTGAAAAATGATTTTTTTTATATTCAGTCATTGTCCGATGACCAGGGAATAATTTCCGCAGTTATTGAAATCAATCCTTTTCATAAAATATTTGAGGGCCATTTTCCCGGCCGGCCGGTAGTACCCGGGGTGTGCATGATGCAAATGATAAAAGAGATTACGGAAACCGTTATGGGAAAAGATTTTTTTCTGCATAAAGCCGGTATCGTTAAATTCTTATCAGTCATTGTCCCGCAAAAGGATAAAACCGTACAGGCTCAGATAAAATATTCCGAAATAGAAAATAATACCTTGAATTTTGATGCCACCTTGTTTAAGGAGGATACTATTTATCTCAAATTCAAAGGTGAATTTGTTGCGGAGTATGGAATAGCATCTTAAGATTTTACCGGATAAACTCCATTCCGTTTCCGGTAGTTCACAATAATTGCTTTGTTTGTATAAAATAATTTAAAGGTTTTTTCGTCATTATGTTTTCCAAATAATCTTTTTTGCAGGATCAGTCG
>JAOQAL010000351.1 GCA_025963615.1 Chitinophagaceae bacterium
ATTACCTTCGGATATTTCTATCTACGCTGCCAAAGCAGATTATTCACAGCCATTACCGGGCAAAGGAAAATTTGAAACCGGTATTAAAAGCAGCTATGTAACTTCTGATAATATTGCCAGTTATTTCAACATTGTGAACGGCAACAGTAGTATTGATTATAACAATACCAATCATTTTATTTACAAAGAAAACATCAATGCGGCGTACGTGAATCTCAATAAAGAGTATAAACGGCTAAGCGTTCAAGCGGGTTTTCGTTTAGAAAATACCAATGGCAATGGGCACCAGTTGGGCAACGCGATAAAACCTGATTCGGCATTTACCAGTCATTATACCAATCTTTTTACAACCGTTTATTTTTCATACAAAATAGATAGTGCGGGCGACAATCTTTTGAACTTATCTTATGGGCGTCGCATTGACAGGCCCAATTACCAGGACCTGAATCCATTTGTTTATATTTTAGATAAGTTCAGTTATTTTTCAGGAAATCCATTTTTGCGTCCACAATTCTCTAATGAATATAAATTATCCTACACGCATAAAAACAAGTTTACTATTGCCGCGTTCTATGATCATATTTCTGATGTACAGATAGAAACCATAGAACAAAATGGCAGTAGTTTCATCAGTCGCAATGGTAATATCGGCGATTATTATTTCGCATCTATATCGCTGGACGCAACCCTTCATCCCGCCAAATGGTGGACACTAACTATTTACGCGGAACTTGATTATAATAATTACAAAGGCAAGCTGTACACAGGCACTATCAACAGTAATGCGAAATGGATATATGGCACAGCGAATAACCAGTTTGTTTTAGGAAAAGGATGGTCGGCTGAGTTAAGTGGTTTTTACTGCGGTCCACGTTCCAATGGACAATTTGATAAAATTGCTTTCGGTCAGGTAAATCCCGCCATTCAAAAAAAGATCTGGAACAATAAAGGCACGATCAAACTGAGCGGAAGGGATATTTTTAATACGAATACTTCTACCGGCAACATCACTAATGTTCCCAATACGTTGGCATATTATCGTAACAGGTTTTATAACCAGTCTTTCACTATCGGGTTCACGTATAGTTTTGGTACACAGCTTAACAAAGAACAAAGAAAAGTTTGTAGTGCTGATAGTGAGGCGGGAAGAGCGGGGAATTGATCAGGTATAAATACCTAATAATTGAATGAGGTGGATTGATTAATTTTATCAAAATCATTCAAACATGGGATTAGTAGAAGCCACCATTCAATTAACCAATGCCTGGGAACTTGAAAATGTTCGCCGTGGATTGATGGATAAAGACGAAGTGAGAAGCATATATGTTGAAATGCTGGTTGATACGGGAAGCATGTACATGTGTATCAACGAAACGGTTCGCGAACAATTAGATCTATCTGTTCAATACAAAAGAAAAGCACAAACAGCCGATGGCCGCAGTATTGAATGCGATGTAGTTGGCCCTATTGAGGTCAGATTTAAAAACAGGGAATGTACAGTTGATGCGATGGTGTTGCCTGGTGATTGTGAATGTTTGTTTGGAGCGATACCTATGGAAGCGATGGATGTACTGGTAAGCCCCGCTAAAAGAGAATTGATCGTAAACCCCGATCATCCGGATTATGCGGTGCTGAGAATTTGAGGAATGCAGTTAGTATAAAAATTATCGCTTTCCTTCAAAGAAATCATTCTGCTTCAAAATAGCTTTCAGCATATCGAGACGCATCGGAGATAATTTTGCATCGTGTTCTCCTTCTACATTGAGTACAAAAAAGTAAGGATGCCTGTTCTCTTCGATCCAGCCTATTATCCAGCCAAGTGATTTGCCATTCTCCAAAAATCCCCATCCGCTTTTGTAGCTGAGTTTGTAGTTGGCATTGTCTTCCTGCAGCATGGCTTTCTTTACAATATCCTGTGAGCGTTTCTGGAAAGGTAACTGACCGAAATATAATTTTTTAACGAGACCCATTTCTTCATCAGGTGTAACCTTAAGAGAATTGTCGAGCCAGAAAGTATCGATCTTAGTAGTAATCTTTTTGCTGCCATATTTCAGGCTGTCGAGCCAGTGTTGCATGGTATCTTTCCCGATGCGCCTCGCCACTTCCTGGTAATAAGGAACGGCGGACACTTTGAATGCTTCTTCCATAGTAAGATCTTTGTTCCATGCTTTGGCAGTATCTCCGCCGGGGAATGTGCGCACAACCCCATCCCATTTGATCATCATTTTTTCATTGGTAATGCTGCCTGTTTCAAGACCGATCAACGAGTTTACAATTTTAAAAGTAGAAGCTGGCAGGAAAGCAGAATCTTTGAACCGTGCAAGATTATAGATCGTGAACTGGCCTGTGCCATTATTATACAAGCCAAATGTGCCGGTCACATGATTCTCATCGAAATATTTTTTCAAACTATCGTCAACTTTCACATTGTTGGGAGAGCAGGAGATAATTAGTAATGCGTAATTAGCAATTAGTAATAAAAGCAGTGTCTTTGTATTGATCAGTTTTGTTTTCATAATTTCTTTTCTTCGTATTCAATTCCTAATTGCTCATTACTAATTCTTAAGCACCCCAAGTTCCTTCCCAACTTTTGTAAATGCTGCAATGGCTTTATCCAGATGTTCCTGTTTATGCGCAGCGCTTAACTGAACGCGGATCCTCGCCAAACCTTTCGCTACGACCGGGAAAAAGAAACCGATCACATATACTTCTTCTTCCAATAATTTAGCCGCGAAGTTTTGTGCCACTACTGCATCATATAACATGATAGGAACAATGGGGTGGTCGCCGGGTTTGATATCGAA
>JAOQAL010000360.1 GCA_025963615.1 Chitinophagaceae bacterium
TAAAGGAAGAAAATAAAAGCACATCGTCGGCTATCGGATTACCAGCAGACAATGGTGACATAAAATATTAATCAGGTAAATACAGGGTTGGCGAAAATAGAACAGCCGACCTCGTCACATTCGATAATCCAGAAATAACCATAGTATCCGGGAGTGTGATTCAAAGTTAAACCCGAATAAAAACACAGCTTGGTTATCTTGTCGCAAAATAACCGGGCTGATAAACTAAAAAACTAACTCTCCCGATGGTAATTTGATAACCAACTCTGTTTTCGTACTCGCCTCGACTCTTCCAATTACCCTGGCATCCACAGCAAAACCTTTTGAGATGCTGATCATTTTATCAGCATCTTTTTCATTGGTATAAATTTCCAGCCGGGTACCCATATTAAACACCTGGTACATTTCGCGGTCACTGGCTTTGCTGGCCTGCTGTATCAATTTGAAAATAACCGGCGGCTCAAATAAATTGTCTTTTACTATACGGACATTCTCCGGAATATATTTCAGGCATTTGGTTTGTCCACCACCACTACAGTGAATCAATCCATGAATGGAATCAAATTGATTTTCTAATAATTCCTTTATCACCGGTGCAAAACTGCGGGTAGGTGATAAAATCAGTTTGCCGATATTAGTTTTACCATAACCTTCCACGTCGATTTCATCTTCTACCCGGTGCGGCCCGATATAAACAACTTTTTCATCGAGCGAATGATCATAGGATTCGTGAAACCTGGCGCCATAGGTTTTATGAAGCATATCATGCCTGGCGCTGGTCAGTCCAGTACTGCCAATACCGCTATTATAATCTGATTCATAATTTGCCTGTCCATAACCTGCCAGTCCTACAATTACATCACCCGCCTTTATTTTTTCGTTTGAGATAATTTTTGATTTGGGCCACCGGGCTGTCATAGTGCCATTCACCGCGATGGTCCGAACCACATCCCCTACATCAGCCGTTTCGCCTCCCATATAGGTTATGTTTACACCAAATTCCTTTAATTTATCGAAGAATTCCTGCGTGCCGTTAATAACGGCTTCCAGCACATCGGCAGGGATTACATTTTTATTCCGGTCAATGGTGGAAGAGAACAGCAGGTTATCGTAAATACCTACGCAAAGAAGGTCATCGAGGTTCATGACCACAGCATCCTGCGCAATGCCTTTCCAAACGCTGATATCGCCGGTTTCTTTCCAGTACAAATAGGCTAGTATACTTTTTGTCCCGGCCCCATCCGCATGCATCACATTTACCCAATCGTCATTTCCGCAGAGCACATCTTTATAAATCTTACAAAAAGCTTTTGGGTAAAGCCCTTTATCCAGGTTTTTGGTAGCGGCATGAACGTCCTCTTTCTGAGCCGAAACACCGCGTTGCGAATACAAATCCATAATTCTGATTGAGCCGCAAAACTATGATAATTAAGAATTGAATATTGAAGATTGAATATTTAGCTTTGCATCACTTTTTTATGCAGGTACACTATAATATTGAACATCTGCCCTGTTTCCGTAATGCTGTGATAACCATCGGCACTTTTGATGGTGTTCATATGGGCCACCGGCAGATTATTGAAAAACTGAAGCAGGAAGCAAAGGCCATCAACGGGGAAACGATTATTATCACGTTTCACCCCCATCCCCGGAAAATTGTATCATCCGCTCTTCCTGGCATCCATTTGATTAATACGCTGGATGAAAAAATAGAATTACTCGAAAAACTGGGGATTGATCATCTGGTAGTAGTTCCTTTTACCGAAAATTTCGCAAGCCAGTCAGCCGAAGATTATATTGGAGATTTCCTGGTGGCAAAATTTCGTCCCCACACCATTATTATTGGCTATGACCACCGCTTTGGGAAAGAGCGGAAAGGAAATTATTTATTGCTTGAAGAAAAGGCTCCGGTATTTAATTACGTCCTGAAGGAAATTCCAAAACATGTTTTGGACGAAATCTCCATCAGCTCCACCAAAATCAGAGAAGCTTTACTGGATGGTAAAATAGAAATTGGGAATAAATTGCTGGGTTATGAGTTTTTTTTTGAAGGTGAAGTAGTTGATGGAGATAAGTTAGGCAGAAAATTAGGTTACCCCACGGCCAATCTGAAATCTGCGGCTGAAGAAAAGATTGTTCCGGGAAACGGGATTTATGCGGTATATGCGGAAGTTAAAGAACAGAAGACAGTGGACAGCGGTCAGCAGTCAACATCCGGTTACTCATCACGCGTCACTCAGCACTTACTACGCAAAGGCATGATGAGTATTGGCTTTCGCCCAACGGTCAATGGAACGAAAAGGGTTATTGAAGTTAATATTTTTGATTTTGACCAGGATATTTACGGCAAAACGCTGCGGGTGTATGTAAAAAAATACCTGCGGCCTGAAATTAAATTCGACGGGCTGGAAGCGTTGGTAAAACAAATAGACCAGGATAAAATTGATAGCCTGCGGGTACTTTAATATCCAGTCACCTGGTTGCTGTATTATTGGCTGAATCAATATTCAACCCTGAACTCGAACAAAGCAGGATCATCATAAAGATCATTTAGTTCATTAGAGATAGTGATCGTCTTTTTATCGTCAGATACTTTTACATTTTTTCCTTCAATTTTTTTAGCGGGCTTCGGCAGGTTGATAACGAAATTCGTTTTCAAAGCCGCTCCCATCGCACTCATTTGTTTCATCTGGTTCAACATTTCATCCTGGTCCAGCGCAGCAAGCTTGGTTTTATCGGCGGTTCGGCTAATAATCCCCTTCTTGCAGGT
>JAOQAL010000790.1 GCA_025963615.1 Chitinophagaceae bacterium
GTGGATATTGTCCGGGAAAAAGGAATTACAGATGAAAAGGTATTGAATGCTATTAATACGATTCCCCGGCATTTTTTTCTCGATTCGGCATTCGGCCAGGTAGCGTATGAGGACCGGGCTTTTCCTATTGGAGAAGGGCAAACGATCTCACAGCCCTATACCGTTGCCTACCAAACGCAGTTGCTGGATGTAAAACCCTTCGAGAAAATACTTGAGATCGGAACAGGTAGTGCCTACCAGGCTTGTGTACTCGCTGAATTGGGCGTTGCCGTTTATACTATCGAACGGCAAAAAAGTCTATTTGATTCCAATAAGTTATTTCTCTACCTGAAGAAGTATCCCAATATAAAATTTTTTTATGGGGATGGGTACCAGGGCCTGCCCACGTATGCGCCTTTTGATAAAATCATTATCACAGCGGCGGCACCGGAACTCCCGCAAAAATTAATAGAACAACTGAAGCCGGGGGGCATGATGGTAATTCCTGTCGGCATGGGGGAGGTGCAACAGATGAGAAGGATTGTCAAATTAGAAAACGGCGCTTTGAAAGAAGAGGTTTTTGATAATTTTTCATTTGTGCCCATGGTAGAAGGGAAGAAGTAAAAGCTCCTCCAGGGAGGCCAAATGATCGCATAAACCATGGCTGGTATCTGCTGCTAAATAAGGAATTTCAGACTTGCGATTTCGAATTTTAAATTTTTGGCATTGTTCTGTTTGTTTTTACGACCTGGGCCAATCAATGTGTTTATTTGTTTCTCCACGATCAACCGGCCGTGTATCCGCTATCTAATTCCGGCAATCTATCATTTCACTGCGGGGGTTGCTTCCAATTCTTTTCGCCCTTCCATACCGGGGTCAAACAGCATTTCGCGCTTAAAGTCAAAATTGTTAGCTATGAGATTGAACGGAAATGAATTTGTTGAATTATTATATTCAGTTGTGGCGGCATTGAAGAAATGGCGGCTGGCGGCGAGTTTGATTTCTATATCACCCAGTTCTTCTTTCAGCCGGAGAAAATTCGGGTTGGCTTTTAAATCAGGATACGCTTCTACCTGTACAGTTAACCCCTGTAAGGTTTTGGTAAGTTGCTGCTCGGCTCTTATTTTATCATCAATAGTCGTAGCGCTTACAGCCCCTGAGCGGGCTTCCGTGATTTTTAAAAGCAATTCTTTTTCATACCCGGCATAACCTTTTACGGTTTCTACCAATTGCGGTACCAAATCATGGCGTTGACAGAGTTGTACATCGATTTCGGCAAATGCATTTTGTCTTTGCTTTCGCAAGCTCGCCAGTTTATTATATGCATTCATCAGCCAAATGGCGATAACCACTAAAATTGCGGGAATAATCAGGACAGGCATACTGTTTTTGGTTTAATAGTTGAGTAAACAAATCTACAGTTAATCTGAATAAAATATCCCGGCAAAAAAAGGAGGGGAAAATTTTATTTTCATAAATGGTAATCGCCTATTCAATTACCGCAGTGGGGGAACCAACTTTCTGACCTTTACGGAACGATGACTGGAGTTTAACCCATTCGAAAATGTGAGACAGTAACATGGTATCGGAGTATAGATATGACCCCTAACTGCTCTTCCGTAACTTATTTTTTTTGATCCCGGTCTGAAATCAGTTCCAGGCTAAAAAGGCGGAGCAGTTACTTCGATAACAGAATGCCAGGGCGGGTTGCCGTAATATTTTGTTAACCTTTCTGCTTTTTTTAAAAACTATAAATATTAAATCCAAATTTTGCTAAAATCAAATTATGCGTACCCTCCTCATAGCCTGGCTCAGTGGTTTGCTTTTCTCACCAACAACGTGGGAAACAGATTTTCAAAAAGCCATTCAGTCAGCTCAATCGGAACATAAATTGATATTGCTTAATTTTTCAGGCAGTGATTGGTGTGGTCCCTGTATACGCATGCACAAAGAGATTTTTGAGAGTAATATTTTTACACAATACGCGAACGATCATCTTGTATTGGTGAATGCCGACTTCCCCAGGTTAAGAAAAAATAAGCTTTCAAATGAACAGGAAAAAAAGAATGAACAATTGGCTGATAACTACAATAAGGAAGGAATATTTCCAATAACTCTTCTCTTAAATGCCGATGGTAAAGTTCTAAAAAAATGGGAAGGCTTTCCAAAGGATACTCCGGAGGAATTTACAAACCAGGTAAAAGAATGGGTAGATGCAAAGAAGTGATACGATCTGCATAGCGCCCTTGTTATACAAGCAGGTTTTAAAGTTAATGGGTAACCGCTTTGAGATAAGTGTTGTCGCTGATGATAAGATCAGGGCCAATGAATCCATTGCCGGAGCAGTAGAAGAAATCAGGCGTATTGAAAAATTATTGACCACGTTTGATGAATCCAGCCAGACAAGCTTGATTAACAGGAATGCGGGGATTGCCCCGGTGAAAGTAGACAAAGAAATATTTGACCTGATTAAACGGGCTGGCAAAATATCTGACATAACGCAGGGAGCATTTGACATTACGTATGGTTCCATTGATACAAGGCTTTGGAATTTTGATAAAACAATGACCCGTCTGCCTGATCCGCAAACGGCTAAGCAATTAATCCGCCTGATCAATTACAGGAATGTCATACTAAATGAAAGGAACTTGAACGTATTTCTGAAAGAAAAAGGGATGAGGATTGGTTTTGGAGGAATCGGAAAGGGGTATGCCGCGGAAATGGCAAAACGGTTTTTACAAAAAAAAGGTATTCAGAGCGGTATTGTAAATGCAGGCGGGGATCTTACAACCTGGGGTTATCAACCAGATGGTAAACCCTGGACAATCGGTATTGCTGACCCGGATGCAGCCCGGCATGCTTTTTCTTATCTCGATATTACGGATACATCAGTGGCCACTTCGGGCAATTATGAAAAATTTGTACTGATTGGAGGCAAAAAATATTCTCATACCATTGATCCGAAAACCGGGTTGCCGGTACAGGGAATTAAAAGCGTTACCATTATTTCTCCCAATGCGGAAATAGCTGATGCTATGGCGACTCCTGTTATGATTATGGGCCCCCGGGTGGGGCTGGATATGATCAACCAGATAAAGGGATTGGCTTGCATCATCATTGATGATAACGACACTATTCACACCTCTGATAATATAAACTTAAGATGAAATTCATAAAATCGCATGTACGGATTGCCTGTTGCATTCCTTTTGCATTAGCCGGCATTTTATTTTTCAATTCCTGCACTACCGTGAAGGAATACCAGAAAAATAAATTGAATGATGCTGAGATGCCGCTCTCCAGTCGTAAAATTGAGAAGACAGAACTCAATTTTCAATCCTACCGGGAAGGAGCTTCGGGGGCTAATGGCGGTAAAACCGGTGGTGGCTGTGGATGTAATTAATCAGGACTTTTAAAAATCAGCATGAAAAAATTATCTCTATCCGTTATCGGAATGTATATGAGTATACTGGCCGCTTTTTCACAAAGTAGTCCTAAATCCGATTCTGTTTATAAATCCCGAAAGTTGACTTTTGAGGAAGCCAATATTGTTTCCAGTTATTATAGCCAGGATGGAAACAATTCCGCGGTAACAGGAGGCATCGGATCGGAAAAACTCACAGACATTTCCAATTCCATTGATCTCAAACTAAGTATGTATGACAGGCGTATGCGCAAACATAGCTTTACGGGGGAAATCGGAATAGATCACTATACTTCTGCATCTTCCGATAAGATTGATCCAAAAACAATTTCTTCTGCTTCACATGCTGATACGAGATTTTATCCATCGCTGGGATGGACCATGGAAAATGAAAAGAAGGGAACGACGGTCGGTGCAGGCTTGTCATTTTCCAACGAATTTGATTACAAATCTGTTGGAGCCAACCTGAATTTTGCTAAAAAAACAAAGGACAGAACCGGCGAATTTTCCGCTAAACTGCAGGCCTATTTTGACCAGGTAAGCCTGATATACCCTATCGAATTGAGAAACGGGAATGCGTTAGGAGGACGGGGTGGTGAGCATTATGCCACTACCGGCCGAAACACATTCAGCGGAAGTTTTTCCTGGTCGCAAATTATAAATCAACGGTTTCAATTATCCGTGGATGCTGAATTGGTATATCAGCAAGGTTATCTCGGCCTTCCTTTTCACCGGGTTTATTTTACAGATAATTCAGTGCACGTGGAGAACCTGCCTTCTGCCAGATTAAAGATCCCGTTGGGAATTCGTGCCAATTATTTTATCGGCGATAAATTTATAGTAAGAAGCTGGTTCCGAAATTATCACGATGACTGGGGTATCAGTTCCAATACCTTTCAGTTAGAAACCGTATTCAAAGTCACCCCGTTTTTTTCGATTACTCCATTTTACCGTTTTTACCAGCAAACTGCCGCGGATTATTTTTTGCCTTACCAGGTGCATACAATAGCTGATACCTATTATACCAGTAACTATGATCTGTCCAAATTCAATAGCAATTTCTATGGTGCGGGTTTTCGTATGGCACCGCCCGATGGGGTATTTAAAATACATCAGCTGAATGCGATCGAAGTACGTTTCGGGCATTATAGAAAAACAACAGGCATGAATTCAAATTTCATTTCATTGAATTTAAAATTTAAGTAGTGTTTGAAATTGAAGTGGGCTCATTTTATATATTGCTAAAATAAAAAC
>JAOQAL010000373.1 GCA_025963615.1 Chitinophagaceae bacterium
ATTCATCAATGCAGTTATCGAGTACTTCTTTTACTAAAACATAAATACCGTCGTCGGGAGAGGATCCGTCGCCTAGCTTACCGATATACATACCGGGCCTCAACCGGATATGTTCTTTCCAATCAAGGCTTTTGATACTATCTTCCGTATATTCAAACAGGCTGGATGCTTCTTTTTCTTTTGCCATTATAAGTGGTACGTTGTGAGTTTTAAGATCTGTGTTTTTCTTTGATATCAGCTTTAACTAAATCCAGTAATTGCTGCGAATTTAGCAGAATGCAAATAAACTCGCACAGCCTGATTTGCAGGCCTCAGACTTATCCACAGCCGGGCGGTAAATGTGGAGAAATAGGCTGGTGATATCAACATTTAACTTTGCTTTTGGTCTAAACTGCCTGTTTTCCATAATTTCAGCCTATGACAAGGCCGGAATATAAAACATTTCACCCCGCCACACGCCAGGCCTGGCGCCAGTGGCTTCAAAAAAACCATCAAGCTTCACCCGGTATCTGGATGATTTATTATAAAAAAGAAAGTGGAAAACATAAGGTAAGTTATGCAGAGGCCGTGGAAGAAGCGTTATGTTTTGGATGGATAGATAGCCTTCCCCGAAAACTGGATAAAGAAAGAGCCATGTTAAAATTCACGCCCAGGAAACCCAAAAGTAGCTGGAGTGCACTGAATAAAAAAAGAGTGAGGAAACTTGTGAAGAATAAATTGATGAAAGCCGCCGGTCTTGCTAAAATAAATCGTGCAAAAAAAGATGGATCCTGGCGTGTGCTTGACGCAACAAATTACCAGGCGGGCAATAACCTGGTTCCTGCAGATATTTTGACAGGATTAAATAAAAAGACAAAAGCCCTTGCTAATTTCAAGAATTTCCCTTTGGGTTACCGTCGCCGGTTTTTATTCTGGATCGATAGTGCAAAACAGCCTGGGACAAGAAAAGAAAGGATAAAACAAACGGCGTTAATGGCAGCGGCGAATAAAAAACCCGGGATCAATGGGTTTAAATTATAAATTATCCCGGCTTAAAAAATTCTATTTTGGCAAAAATCCGGTTTTCAATGATTAATGAGATCCGTTGTAAAGTAGTTTAAAGGAATCAGCTATGAATAATTTAACCCCGTTGGCAGAGTTAAAAAATGTTTCAGTCCGGCAGAATAACAACATCATATTACAGGATATCAATCTTAGCATAGGCCTCCATGAGCAATGGGCCATTATCGGAAAATCCGGAAGTGGTAAAACAACCCTGGCCCATGCGTTGATCGGAACCATTTTTTATTCCGGGAGCATCAATTTTCAGTTTGCCGATTCTTTAAAACACGCGCATAAAATGATGCTGATCGAACAACAGCACCGGTTCAAAAATCTTTACAATACCAATGAATTCTATTATCAACAGCGGTTTAATTCACCGGATGCAGATCACAGCATAACGGTTGAACAAGCTTTGAAAGATTACGTTGAGGAAGGCCTATCTGGCGAAAAGACAAAACACTGGCTGGAGTTGCTGCGCCTCACTCCTCTTTTGCAAAAACCTTTGATACAATTATCCAATGGGGAAAATAAAAGATTGCAATTAGCAGAAGCACTCTTAAGTGACCCCGCTTTACTGGTTTTGGATAATCCTTATACCGGTCTCGATGCAGCCGGCCGGGAAATACTTCATACTATTATTGACTCTATTACAGCCGGGGGCATCCATGTTATTTTAATTACCAACGCCAGCGAACTTCCTGAAAGTATAACGCATGTGGCAGTACTTGAGAAAGGAAAACTCATAAATAAAGGAAAGAAGGACGATTATCATCCTGCTGATAGTTCACATAAACTGATAGAACCAGGCTTCATAACAGAACATTTAAAAAAAATAGATCGATCCGTTAAGGCAGATTTTATCCATGCTGTAAAAATGATAAATGTTAGTATAAACTATGGAAGTAGAATCATCCTTGACCGCATAAACTGGGAGGTAAAAAAAGGAGAATGCTGGAGTATTTCGGGACCTAACGGGGCAGGCAAATCCACTTTATTGAGTTTGATTAATGCTGATAACCCACAGGCTTATGCAAACGAAATTTATCTCTTTGATAAAAAACGCGGTCAGGGTGAAAGTATCTGGGATATTAAACAGCTTATTGGTTATGTGTCCCCGGAACTTCACTTGTTTTTTGAACAATATAATAGTTGCTTTGATGTAATCGCCTCCGGAATATTTGATACAGTCGGGCTGTTCCGCCGGTTAACGGAACTTCAAACAAAGCAGGTAGAATACTGGCTGGAATTACTGGAACTGGTATCAGTGCGCAATAAACCTTTGTTCCGGTTGTCCCTTGGCGAGCAACGCATGGTTTTGCTCGCCAGAGCCTTGGTAAAAAACCCGCCATTGCTGATACTGGATGAGCCTTGCCAGGGACTGGACGAGGAACAAGCTGATTATTTCAAGAACCTTGTTAATCAATTATGCGGAAATTTTAATACTACACTCTTATACGTTAGTCACTAT
>JAOQAL010000401.1 GCA_025963615.1 Chitinophagaceae bacterium
CAGAGCAGAAAAAGGTTTGGAAACCATGATTGGCGAAGGGGGTTTAAAACTGTCGGGTGGTGAAAAGCAACGTTTATCCATTGCCCGTGCCTTATTGCGTAAACCCAAGCTCCTCTTGTTTGACGAAGCCACTTCCGCGCTGGATTCATTGACCGAGGAAGAGATCACGGATACCATAAGAGAAATATCGGTGGAAGGTAATCAGATTACTATTCTTATTGCCCACCGTCTTTCTACTATTATGCATGCGGACAGGATCTATGTTTTGGAAAAAGGAGACGTTGTAGAAACCGGTACGCATGAAAAACTGCTGCATGAAAAAGGTTTATATTATGCTATGTGGCGGCAGCAGATTGGCGAAAGAAAAACAAAGGCGGTGGCAGTATAAACGAGTCGATCTTAACCTATCAATGTGACCATAACGCCCGTATGGTCACTTAGTTTTTTATCTTCGTTCCAGGTATTAATATTGAATATTTTATTTGCCATGAAATATTTGCTCATTACAATATGGTTTATATTTCCCGGAATATCCGCAGTCAGGTTAATAAGATGAAGATGGTCAAATGCAGAAGCGAGTTTAGTTTTGCCATATTGGGCATCATAATAATTATCACAAAATGAAATATTGAAATTGCCGCTTATGCAGATATCGCCCTCCCGGGAAATTCTTTCAAAATCGGACAAATGCTGATTGATGTCTTCATTAAAACTCGATTTTCGGTTTCCGTGACTACCTACAACAGTTCCATAAATGATTAGATTCCCATTCGGAGTCTCTGATTCAATACAAATACTGGTATCCCCATTAAATGTTTCGCAGCGTCGTTTGGCGGGGTACCTGGAATAAATTATTGTTCGTTTTTCTCCTTCTTTGTAATAACGATCCTTCAGTGTGTTTGTGCAAAAACGATTATAGCCCTCGCCAAAGTTTAATGATTCATTTGTTTCGGTTAAAATTAAAATATCTGCATCGGCCGCTTGTAAAGCTTCAACAAGTAATGCATTTCTTTGCCCCATCTTTTCAGGACGCTCCACATTCCAGGTAATTATTTTCATCCTTTCGGTTAAATACTGATTTGCGAATATTTTACATCTTTCATTTTAAGTTGTTTTACAGACTTACTTTCCGCATCGGTCATGTTGGACACTCCTGTCAACAGCCGTTCGCACAACGCTTCCGGCGCATCTATAATCTGGAGAGGTAAATTATCGCCCGTATCCATGACATAAAAAACAAGCCAACAGTATAATTCGCCGCAGCTAAATTCCGGAACATTGCTTTTTTCAAAGAGGATAGAAAGGAAGGCATTAGTTTCCAGTGCACCGTTAGCACCAGGCTGGCCTGTATCCACAGTATTTCCATAATGACGAGTATTGTTTGTTTGACAAATCATGTTTTGCCCGACAGTATAAGGTCGCAGGCTGGCACCTGATTCGGTGTGAAAAGGTTTGGCTCTAATTCTTGGCCGACTGATAGAGGTTTTTCGCCTTGCCTTCAGAAATTCCTGTCTGTTCATAGTTACGGTTTTGGTTGATACCGGATAGGACTTAATTTGCTTTTATAGTAACAAATATGACTCCTAACAACAAAAACACAGTTAGGATTTTTACATGGATTTCTACCTTTTTTAAAAGTACTTTCACCTGATAAGTTATAAATCAAAATTTAAAAACTTGTCAGCGAATGCTTTCTGTCCAACGTCTCTATTTATTTTAGTCTTTATACAATATTTTTTTCAATTACAGATCATCTCTTTGCTTCTTTGCGGCCTTTGCGCGAAATATTACTTTTGAGACTGCCACTTATATAGGTCGGAAATGGATCTGAAATGGCAACTATGAAATATTTACAAGGGGATGCGAAACAGGGAAAGGGCTTCTAAAATACAATGAAAGAAGGGTTCAGAAAGTGAATAAATTATCGAAGCGGTATAATATAAAACCAACCCACTCAAACGCGAACCTGAACACAAAAACTACTTCCTTATTTTCTAAAGTCAGCGAAGTGATCTATAAATGCCTTGGCAAAGTCCGACGCAATTAATGTATTATTTAAGTTTTTCCGGAAAGGATTCAACAATGAAAAAAGGTTGGTGATATAAAAGGGACGGCTTAAATCCTGTGAATTTGCAAGAACGATAAACGTCAGGTCTTTCCCGGGGATCTTTATAAACAACGCTGAATAGCCAGTCCACCATCCAGTATGCCATATTACTTTTGTGCCTTTATAATATTTTACAAACCAACCCAGCCCATACTGAATGGTTTTACCTTTCGGTGTAACGAACGGGGAAAACACTTTTTCCCAGGTTTCAGGTTTTAAAAATTTCTTTTCGTCAATGGCGATAGCGTAGGTGGCCAGGTCTGAAACCGTACTCATGATACCGGCTGCGGGTCCAAAGCCATAGTTAAAATTTGTCACGGGCACGATATGCTTGTTTTGCCAGTCATAAGGTTTAGCGACCTTTTTCATAAACGTTTCCATATTATAACCGGTCAGGTTGAAACTGACCGAATCGTTCGCACTCGGAACCGTATTCTTTAGTTGCAATGGAATAATGATATTTTCCATCAATAGTTCGCCATAGGTTTTTCCAGAAGATTGTTCAATTGGCTGGCGAAGCCTGTTGTACCAATCGCCATTGTATCGGAATTGATAACCCGGTTTAAAGCCATTTAAAGCACCTCCCATGGCTGTATGCGTCAGCAGGTGTTTTACCTTAATCCGTTCATTGCTACCCCATCGGGCCCCAAGATCAATTTTGTATTTAGCGATCGGATCATCAAGATTTATGTTACCCGCCTCCACCTGTTGCATCAGCAGAATAGCACCAAAGGTTTTTGAAACAGACGCAATTTGGTATACTGTATTTTCATCAGGTACTATACTATTTTCAATATCTGCATAACCAAACCCTTTTTTCCAGGCCAGTTTCTTTTCATTTACTATACCAACTGACAAACCGGGAATATGATATTGTTCCCGCAAGGTCTCTATTTCTTTTTCAAAATCAGAAGTATTGGAAGCTTTCCAGACTTCGTCAGTTGACTTAACCGGGTTTGTGGAAACAGTGGATTTTTGTGCTGTTTTGCAGGAAACAAAAAAAATAATCACACTGCTGATAAGAAGCCGGCTGATTAAAGTGTGCGGTTTTAGCTGAGTCATTTTGCTTTTTTATTGTTGGCTTACCAATTCCTGAATGTCTGCAATGATTGTTTCCTGCATTTGCCGTGGCTTTTGGGTGGTAACCATATGACCTGCATTAAACCAATGTATTTTTTTAACAGGAGCCTGTACCTGGTTGTAAAAACGTTCAGTGATTTCCGGATGGGTAATATAATCATCCTGCCCCACCAGGAAGAAAACAGGGCATTCAAGTTTTTTTATTTCTTCAAAAGGATTATAGCTTTCAAATCCGTTTACAACGGCCAGCCATTTTTCCGCATATTTTAAAAAGAAATCCTCAGGGCCGATGGCATGTGAAACCTTCCGGCCATGAAAAGTGAACATCCACTTCCGGAGCAGGTACAGGTCCTTCGCTGTTTCAAAGGGGATTTTTATAGAAGCAATCTCACCAATCGCCTGTTTATCTTCCCGCTGTTTCGCCTCGCCCATTACATTTTGAAGGGAGCGTTGTTCACTCTCGATTCCATAGACGCTTGGACTTACAAGAATACAGGCTTCGAGTAATTCAGGATATTTGCTGGCGGCTTTTAGTGCGAGGTAGCCGCCCCAGGAATTACCAACCAGGAATAATTTCTTCCGGTTGTATGTTTTAAGAAGGCAGGTGATCAGTTCATTTACATCATCATTGATTTGTTGCAGGCTTAGTTCAGGCGAATGATTTAATGCCATGGTCCTGCCGGTCTCCCGCTGATCCCATTGCACCACTATAAAGTGTTTCTGTAACCGGCCTGTAATCCGTTCAGCATAAGACATGGCAGAAGCGCCGGGTCCACCATGTAACCACAGCAATATGGGTTTATCAATATCTTTTCCTTTTATATTGATCCATTGGTTGATGCCACCGATTTTTATTACACAGGAGGTATCAATAGCCTGCTGCGCCTGAATTTTACAGCAACAGATTATTCCTAAAACAAAAACGGATAGGTATTCTATTCTCACTTTATTTTTCATTCAGTCA
>JAOQAL010000410.1 GCA_025963615.1 Chitinophagaceae bacterium
CCGATTGAGGGTATCAGGCCAGTAGTTAATCTGAATACCATGGAAGTTATCCGCGTAGAGGATTATGGTTTTGTACCACTTCCTCCCCGGGCAGGTAATTATGCTGCTCATCTTGTCAAAAATTTCAGGACGGATATAAAACCCCTTGAGATCACACAACCAGAAGGTCCTTCTTTCGAGGTGAAGGGCTACGAGGTAAGCTGGCAAAAATGGAATTTTGTGATAGGATTCAATCCCCGGGAGGGTTTAACCCTGCACACCCTCAGCTACAACGATCAGGGGGAAAAACGCTCCATACTTTACAGGGTTTCACTTTCAGAAATGGTGGTTCCCTATGGCGATCCAACTGAAACACAAAAAAGAAAAAATGCGTTTGACAGTGGGGAATATGGCATGGGTACCTGTGCCAACAGCCTGGAATTGGGTTGTGACTGCCTGGGCTACATTAAATATTTTGATGCCAATATGACGGACAGTAAAGGCAACCTGCTGACCATTAAAAATGCGATCTGCATGCATGAGGAAGACTATGGCATTTTGTGGAAGCACACTGACCGTCGACTGGGCAAACCAGAAGTGCGGCGGTCAAGAAGATTAGTAATCTCTTCAGTATCGACTGTAGAAAATTACGAATATGGTTTTTTCTGGTATTTATACCAGGATGGCAATATACAACTGGAAGTTAAACTTACCGGCATTCTCTCGCTGGGCGCCTATATGCCAGGAGTAAAACCCAGGTACGGTAGCCTGGTGGCACCGCAATTGTATGCGCCCAACCACCAGCATTTTTTTAATGTAAGATGTGACTTTGATCTTGATGGGCAGAATAATGCAGTATATGAAGTAAATATTGTTTCGGAAGAAGCGGATGAGAATAATCCTTATGAAAACGCTTTTTATGCAAAATCCACCTTGCTGGAAAATGAAATGCAGGCAAGATCAAACCTGAATCTTGAAACTTCACGCTACTGGAAAATCGTGAACCATGGACGCAAAAACCATGTTGGAGAAGCCGTTGGGTATAAGTTTATGGGAGGAGATAATTGTATCCCTTTTGCATCGCCAAATGCCTATTGGAGGAAGAGAGCCGGCTTTGTAGAAAATCATGTATGGATAACTCCTTTTAATGAAGAAGAAATGTTTGCAGCTGGCAATTATCCCAATCAAAGCCGCGGCGGCGATGGATTGATAAAATGGACTGGGGGGAACCGGGCGATTAATGATACCGATATTGTGTTCTGGTATACGATGGGACATACCCATATCCCTAGGCCAGAGGATTACCCGGTGATGCCTGCCGCTTATATAGGTTTCCTGCTGAAACCCGCTGGTTTTTTCACTGAAAATCCAGCGAATGATGTACCTCCGGCAGAAAAGAAAAAAGTTGAAGGAGGTGGTCATTCCTGTTGTTCGTCGCATTAAAAAACAGTAAGGAGATGTATAAAAAAATTTCTATCATCGCCTCCGCGGTTGTTTGGGTACTGCTGCCAAAATGCAGCGCCTGCCTGATGGCTTACATGGGTTTGTTCAGCGCTATGGGGCTTGGGCAAATGGTGAACCATCCGCAGGCGCTACTGGTCATCAAACTGTTGCTGGCAGTTAATTTATTTGCTTCCCTTTATCTCGCCGTAAGGAAAAAACAATATCTTTTTGCTATCATTAGTTTGGCCTGTGCGCTGGTATTCATCGTCAACAAAATCTACCTGGAGTCCGTGATCATCAATATTTTCACAGGGGTGGTACTGGCGGCATCGGCACTATGGGTAAGGCTGCCAGGCGTGCGCAAAAGGCAATGCCTTTTCAACGAACATGAAAAAAAGCCCTGCTGAGTTATTTGCGCGGCAAAACTAATGTTCACATTAACTAAATTGTGCTGGCCATTTTTGATTGTGTTGAATGCATAGCTGGCAGGAATATTAAACCCCTGCTTTGCAAAAAAGTATATAGATATGCTGAATAAGGAGAGGTTTTTTAACTGCTGGCAGCAGACTTTTGGCAACTGGAAGGCTTTGTAAAGCTAAACAGCGCCTTCAACCGAAACATTAGTGACCGGGACCGGAGTATTTTATTTTCAAAGCAGTCAGCATAAAAAGATAATTTTATGAACATATCGAAGGACATCATAAATAATGTCGAAGTCCTTACGATACAAAATGATCATTTGAAATGTGACGCGGTGCCTGCGCTTGGAGGCAAGATAATGAGTGTGTATAATAAAGATTTGCAGAAAGAATTTTTATGGAAGAACCAAAATCTTGATCTTGCTGTGAAACAAACCGGAGATGATTATGATTCAAATTTCCTCGGCGGCATTGATGAATTAATACCGAATGATATACCGGAAAATATCGATGGGATTGACTATCCGGATCATGGAGAATTATGGACAACTCCCCTGTCCTATGAGATCCGGGAAAATAAAATAATCTTAACAGGTTCATTAAGATTGAGCGGTCTTTTTTATCAGAAAACGATTTATCTCAACGAGGACTCGCCATCCATTATGCTATATTATATCATCAGGAATGATTCGCCTGCTGTCAAAAAATTTTTGTGGAAAATGCATGCGGCTTTACAAATTAAAAAAGGAGATCGATTAGTGACCCCTGCGCAAAAAGGAAAGGTTGTTGATATTGCTTATTCACGATTTTCGAACACTAATGAATTCGACTGGCCGATGATCGAAAAAACAGATGCTTCTGAAGTGCCTGGAAAAAACAATGAAATGGATTTCTTCTTCCTGTATGATATCCCGGTAGCGGAAATGAAATTTTTAGGCGGTAATAAAGGGCATGAATTCAGGTATAGCTATGATAAAACCGTTTTCCCTTTTCAATGGTATTTTGCCTCGTACGGCGGTTTTTTAAATCATTATACAGCTATCTTAGAACCTTGTTCGGCAATGCCCCTGAGCGTTAATGATGCAAAACAACTAAATCAGTGTACGGTATTGCAGCCGGATGAAGAATTAAGTACGCAGGTAAGGATATATGCTGGCAAAGTACAAACATAAAACTCCACGATGACCAGGAAAAAAGTATTAATCACGGGCGCCGCATCAGGCATCGGAAAATCCGCAGCCCTGCGTTTTTCATCGGAAGGATATGACGTATGCCTGAACGATATACAATCTGATAAATTAGCGTTCCTGGTAAAAGAACTTTCACCGGGTAGTCACCTTGTATTGGAAGGCAGCTATGCTGATCAAACGATTATAGACAAAGGAGAACGGTTAATACATGAAAAATGGGGCCGGCTGGATGTGTTGGTAAACTGCGCCGGTCTATTCCAAAAAACAGATCCCATAACAATGGAAATTGAGCAATGGCGTCCGGTCTTTGATACCATGGTAAATGGTTGTGTGTTGATTTCAAGACTCGCAGTAAAGTTTATGACGGCAGGCGGGCGAATTATCCATATTTCTTCAATACATGGAACCAGGGCGGAGAAATTTGCGAGCAGCTACTCGATGGCAAAAGCAGCCATTAATCAATACTGCCGGTCCATGGCGCTGGAATTGGCCGACCGAAATATCCTGGTAAATGCAATAGCGCCGGGATTTGTTGATACAGCGATGTCTGTCGTAGATGGACAAAATGAATTAGAAGGCCAATGGTTTAAGGAAAATTATATTGAAAGTCATCATCTCCCCCTGAAACGTGCAGCGCAGGCCGAAGAAATTGCCGGCATTGCATTCTTCCTTGCCGGTAAGGATTCATCCTATATTACAGGGCAGGTTATTGTTGCAGATGGGGGACTTACTATTACATTTTGATAAAAAAATATGAAAATCGAGTCAGTTGATTTTTTTTACCTGAGCATGCCCGTGGTACTGGATATCGGTGATGGCAGCCAGGATGCATTGCTGGTGCGGATCAGGGCCGGCGGGCTGGAAGGCTGGGGAGAATGCGAAGCTTCCCCGCTAACGAGCATTGCCAGCTATTACACGCCGATGTCGCATAGTGCATGCAAACCATTGAGATATTCTTTAGAAGGAAGACACCTGAACAATGCCGGTGACATTCAAAGTATAGCTGACAGCATTCACGAAAACTCGTTGGACCTTTTACAGGCAGATCATACGTTATCCGGGATTGATATCGCTTTATGGGATTTGTTGGGAAAAAAATTGCAAACTCCGGTATATAAACTATTAGGATATAAAAAAACATTCCCTAAACTACCTTATGCTTCACAGTTATTTGGCGATACTCCTGAAGACACTTATGCAAAAGCGGTGAAAACCAAAGCTTCCGGATTTAGAGCGGTAAAATTTGGCTGGGGACCATTCGGAAGAAAAAATTTGGTTGATGATGTGGCACAATTGAATGCCGCAAGGGAAGGTATTGGAATGGATGCTTACCTGATGATCGATGCAGGTACCGTATGGCGCGAAGATGTTATGGAAGCTCAAAAAAGGTTACAGGCATTGAAGGACATTAATGCATACTGGCTGGAAGAGCCCTTTATTAATGGCAGTTTGAATCCTTATAAATCGTTATCGGATCTATCGCCGGTGCCGCTTGCAGGTGGCGAAGGTTGCAACAATTTTGTTCAGGCCCGGGCGATGATTGACTATGCCGGGATCCAGTTTATACAGATCGATGCCGGGCGTATTGGAGGAATTATGGTGGCCAAACGGGTGGCAGATATAGCCCTGGGAAAAAACATAACGTATGTTAACCATACTTTTACCTCACATCTTGCGCTCAGCGCATCCCTGCAACCGTTTGCAGGTATAGAATCCGCACTGATCAGTGAGTATCCGGTGGAATTAAAATCATTGGCCGAAGAAATAAGTAAGGAGAAAATAATAAGAGATGGTGATGGCTATATTCATGTACCGGAAAAGGCTGGCCTGGGGATTACAGTTGATACAACAGCATTACAAAAATACCTGGTGAATGTAGAAATAAAAGTAAATGACAGGATAATTTATTATACTCCCGTCTTATAATCACCGGAATAACAAGCTTCAGGCGCTGGCCTTTAAAAACCGCCTTCTGTATTCTTTGGGTATGACACCGGTTATCCTTCGAAAATGTTTATAAAAATTCGAGAGGTTTTCAAATCCACTTTCAAAACAGATATGGGCGATATTTTGATCTTCCCGCATCAGTAGTTTACAGGCATGGCTGATACGAACTTCCGTTATATAATCAGAAAAAGTTTTCCTTGTATGGTGTTTAAAGTACCTTGAAAAAGACGCATTGCTCATATGAAGGATGTCCGCGATTTCGTGAACATATATTTCGCGGTGAAAATTGTTCATGATATAATCAAAAATGATATTGATGCGGCTGGTGTCACGGGGATTGCCAATATCATGATTTTTACTGATCTCATAATCGGCAGAAAGTAATGGAACCACTTCGTTGCTTTCAGAAAGTTTTACAAGAATATCCAGGAGACTCACGAGGCGCTGTGGTGCGCTTTCTGCCTGCATTCCATGGAGCCGGTCGATAATATACTGCTTAATGTTTCCGTGAATTTCCAGTGCAAAACGCGAGCTATGGAGCAGCTTTTCCACCATTTTCATTTCCGGGATATTAAAAAAATTAAGGCCAAGAAAATCTTTGGTAAAGTGAATAAATGTTGAGCTGGCTTCGAGTTTTCCGTTCTTCTTGTAATATTCCCCGTTATTCCTGAAAAAGTGCGGGATCCTTGGACCTATCAGCAATAAGGCGCCCTCTTCAAAAACACTTACACTATCACCTATAAATTTTGTCCCTTTGCTTTTATCGATAGCCACCAATTCATACTCTTCATGAAAATGCCATGGCTTATCAAAATAATCACAATGCCAGTTATTGTAAAGAAATGATGTATTACTTATTAAAGGGAGTTTATGCAATTGTGGCCTCATATCCCGATATTAAGACTGTTTAGAACATCAATCTAGGATTTTTTTTGCAACTGCGAAAGGGCGATGTGTTAAAAGAAATGCACAGCTAAAAATGATAAAAAAACATACAAAAGAGGCTGAAAATGATATAAACTTCTCTTTGAACCACGGAGGCAGGGAGGCACAGAGAGACACAGAGATAAGTTTAGAAGTTTATTAGTTCAAAAGTTCAGGAACCCTTCGATCAATTGAGGGGGGATTTAGTTTTCGGCAACCCGAAACTTCTAAACTTATAATCTTAGTCGTCCTCCGTGACTCTGTGCCTCGGTGTCTTAGTGTTCCAAAATTGTATTTTATCCCTCCCATAACCTGGAAGTCAAATTATTACTTAGGCATTTTAGAGGTTAAATGTTTTGAAACACAGCGGCACAGCGACACGGAGGCACAGGGAATACATTCAGAGTTTAGAAGTTTATTGGTTCAAAAGTTCAGGAACCCTTTGATCAATTGAGGGGGGATTTAGTTTTCGGCAACCCGAAACTTCTAAACTTATAATCTTAGTCTTCCTCCGTGACTCTGTGCCTCGGTGTCTTAGTGTTCCAAAATTGTATTTTGTCCTTACCATAACCTGGAAGTCAAATTATTACTTAGGCATTTTAGAGGTTAAATGTTTTGAAACACAGCGGCACAGCGACACGGAGGCACAGGGAATACATTCAGAGTTTAGA
>JAOQAL010000417.1 GCA_025963615.1 Chitinophagaceae bacterium
GGATCACCAGGGTCGCTTTTTCTGGTAGGATCCTGGTTCTGAAAGAGCATTGGTAATTATGCAAATCATTTTTTAGTTCGTTAAAAAGACCGGGCTCCTGATTTTTTGTCCCGTCATTGATGTTTGCTTCCCAGAGGGCATGGTCTGATGGCTGCAACTCTGATGTTCAATTCTTTGGCATTATCCCCGCTGATTCAGAATACCTGGCTATCTAAGGCGGAGCTTTGAAACAATAAACCTGAGGGCCAAAATATTCTCAGGCATGGCGAAGCTCCTGGCATAAAGGTTCAGGCAAGGGCCTGTTCAGTCAAACCGTGCTGCTCTTAAAAAATGAAAAGCCCCGTTTTAAAACGGGGCCAATACGGTTATTCTATGAAAATGCTACTACCAACCTTTTTTTGCAATACCAGCTTCAATGGCCGCTAATGCTTTTGCTTCATTTACCAGCGTGGTAAGCTTATTGCCTTTTCCATCATTTCCCTGTACCATATAGGCACCCTTTGCTGTTTTTGTAACAACAGCATCCAAAATAGGCACTCCCTTTTCCTTTGTTTTTACATTATAAGCCGTTAATGTGATGTCTGCCATGTTTCTTGATTTTGAGGTTAGTAAAGGCCAAAATTACGGACTTTGGTGTTTTTTTCCCTTAAAGTTCTCTTTTGGATGTGGAAAAACAGCGAAAATGCTTCCTAGTATCTTCTGAATCAACGGCTAATTATTATGGCCGGGAGACCTAGTGATCACTTAAATACGGCTTTCTAAGCCTGAAACCCAGGTAAAATCGCTCATCTTTAAACCTAAACTTATGAGAAACCCATTAAAGAATTGCGTGGGATCCTGCCTCTTAATAGCTTTCATTTTCCCTGGTATGATCAAGACGGCTGCACAAACGGGTTACGACCAAGTGAAACTGGCAGCGTATGGCCAAAAACAGGATTTTGAAGGTGCTATCCTCTATTTAAAATCGTTTACGGGTCTGGATTCTGGGACTGCCGCCTTTAACAGGGACCTGGGATATGTATTGTACATGAATGAAGAATACACAGAAGCGAAATTCTATTTCAAAAAAGTGCTTTTACGGCAGCCGGACAATATTGAATCAAATTTATACCTCGCACAGATTTTCTTTTCGCAGGGCAATTTAGATTCCTCTTTATATCATTACAAGATTCTCGTAAACGCAAGCCCTCAGCAATATCGTTTCTGGCAAAAAGCTGCCGGTCTTTATTACCAGTTGAATAACTATGATTCTGCTTTTCTTTACTACCAGCATGCATACAGGCTTAATAATCGCTCTGGCCGCATTGCAATTGCCCTTAGTAATCTTTTTATACAAAAGAAACAAAATAACATAGCGGATAGTCTCATTCAGGAATTTTTAACCAGGGATACCCTGGATGACGACGTGATAGCCAAAAAAATAGAAATCAGTTTTAAGAGATCATTGTATGATACAGTGATCTATTGGGGCGAAAAATTATTGATTGATTCTTCGCAATTGAATCTGCCGTTCATCAGCCTTGCCTATAGTTATTTGAATAAGGAACAATATGCAAATTGCCTTCAATTATGCGATTGGCTCGAACTTGGTAACCGGCGGGGTCAGTCTATTTTGTATTGTGCAGCTTTAGCTTACAGCAAAACCGGTGATTATAATGAAAGCAATGACAAACTGGATCTATGCATCAAAATGAGTATACAGGAAGATGGCCATACTTATCTTGCGGCTAAAGCAGATAATTTTGAAAACCTGAAAAAGTTCAAACAGGCGGTAAATTATTACGATACCGCCTGGTATATTTTTCATACACCCTTTGACCTTTATTTTGCCGGAAGAATTTATGATAAATATTATAAGAATCCTGCAAAGGCCACTTATTACTACCGGTTGTTTCAAAAGAATAAGAAATCACCTGGCAACGGGGGCGAAAAAAGGGTGATGGATTATGTTGATGTTTTTCTAAAAGAGGGCCGGAAGAAAAAAGTCAATTAATCTCCTGGTCAAAATGATACCGGATCGACCTATCCAATACCTATCCGGCCTAATTTTATGTTGCAAAACATCCGCGGTTGGCCTGTCAAAAAAATAGACCTCAGCGCGATCAACCGGGGAGAATAAAAACTTTCTTTAAATGAGAGGATTGTTTGATAATTTTTGCATGATTTGTTTAATGTGTATTGCTGCAAGGTTAGCCTGACAGTTTCAATGTCATTGTTGCCATTATCATACGCTGCTTGCCCGGACATCAGGTTAAAGGAACAACCTCCCGGATCACCCAGCGTTGCCTCACCACCCCAATACTCGTCAAAATTCGGAGGAATTGTCTTAGGGTACCTCGGATTGTGCGTATCGCTATGCGTGAAGTATAAAACTAGAAACCTGGTATTGAGGCCTAAATAATCAATCGCTATATCCCCGGTACCACTAGTAATATTTATTGGACCTGCGTCAGGATCAGGAACCCAAGCGATGGTTCTATTGCCGCAACACTGAGTTAATGTATTTCTACCAATTTATACACTAACCACGATGAGGTATTCCGATGGGAGGGGCATGACTATTGCCATGAATCGTGAGATGATTGAGACTTTGATGGCAGGGCCATCATTAAAATTGATTTACCTAAATAAGCTTTCTTTCCACAGCGAGTCTTATAAGGCTTGCGGTATTTTTTACGTTTAATTTAGCGAGCAGGTTTTTCCGGTGGCTATCTACCGTAAATGGACTTAAAAATATTTTTTCAGCAATTTGAGGATTGGTATATCCTTCCGCAATGAGTCCTAAGATTTCTTTTTCCCGGCGTGATAATTCGGGCAATTGAATTTTTGAGGATTTTTGGTACTCTTTTAAAGCGTCTCCCGCTTCACCACTGAAAAAAATTCCTCCGTTGTTTACAGTATGAATCGCTTTCAACAGTTCTTCTTTCGACGAGTTCTTTAATATATACCCCGAGGCGCCGTTTTCCATCATCTTTTTAATATACAAGCCCTGGTTAAAAGTACTTAGCCCAAGAATAAAAATGCCGGGATACTTTTCTTTCATTACAGCGCACAATTCAACACCATCCATACCGGGCATACTGATATCCATCAATACCACATCGGCGCTACTGTTTACAAAAAACCCCAGGCAGGAGGATGCAGTCATAGCGTGTCCCACCCATTCAATATCTTTTTCATTCCGGAATAATGATTGAATGCCTTCTATTACAACAGGATGGTCATCTACAATAAAGACACGAATCATAGTTGTATATTAAATTCTATATTTACTAAAGTTCCTTTTCCCGGTTCAGCATGAATATCTAATTGCCCTTTCAAATAGTCAACCCGGCTGCGAACATTTGCAAGACCTGCTCCTTTATTATTTTCAATAAGGCCGGCATCAAATCCTTTGCCGTTATCTTCTATCACCACACTTAAACGCGTTCCTTCTCTTATGAGTTGAACAAAAGCTTCTGTTGCAGCCGCATGTTTCAAGGTATTATTCAGTAACTCCTGTACAATGCGGTAAATAATTATTTCAATAGATTTCTCCAGCCGTGCCTGCATGCCCAGAGACTGGTATTTCACCGTAAGCAGTTTTGCCGCATTAATGGTGTTGCAATATTCTTTTAGTGCTTCATCCAGGCCAAACTTCGTCAGGATTTCCGGCATCATGTTGTGGGCTACACGACGAAGCTCTTTGATAGCGCCATCTATCATATCCAATGACCGCTCAAACACGGCCATATTATCCGGGGTTACAATTAAATTGTCTTTCATATTTCTTAAGGAAAATTTTACACCTGATAGTAATCCACCCAGCCCGTCATGGAGGTCTTTGGCCAGCCGGCTTCTTTCTTCTTCCTGGCCTTTCAACAAGGAATCAACAGCTACTAACTGTTTATCTTTTTCGAGTTCCCTGATACGTTGTTGCTGCATTTCATCCTGTTGTTTTGCGAGCCGGTGACGGGTACGAAGATTTCGATAGCCTAACAAACAGACAATTAGCAATGTTGCCACCGAGCCGGTTAAAAAATAATTGAGAGTTGATTTTTGTTTGATGGAAAGTGATTGTATTTGTTTGTTTTTTTTCAATTGCAGGATTTCCTGTTGTTTTTTTTCATTCTGGTATTTTCCTTCCATGTCGGCGATCCTGGCACTGGTTTCTGTTTCGAATAAGGAGTCGGACACCATGATCCTTTTTGAAAAATATTCAGCAGATTTTTTATAGTTACCTGAATTTTGTTCAAGTTCGGCGCGGGTCTGGTAAATCTGTTTCAGGTCGGCACGGGCTCCCACCTTACTGGCCAACTCTTCGGCCTGCACGATATACTTCATGGCCTTGGCGGTTTGTCCCAATTTGGAATAAACAACCGCTAATACCTTATAGCTTTCGCAGAGATGGTATGGATTGTCCATTTGCTTTACATACGAATAGGAATATAAATAATTTTCAAGAGCAGGCTCGTATTCTTTCCTTTCAAAATAGTAGCCTCCCAGGTCATGGTAAATGGTAGTGATCTTTTCAATATTTCCACTTTTTTTTGCAAGGGGGAGGGCTTGATTCAATAAGTCAAATTCCTTTTTAAAGTCTTTGAGCTTACCATAGGTCGTTGAGAGACTAA
>JAOQAL010000445.1 GCA_025963615.1 Chitinophagaceae bacterium
GGTGAAAAGTAAATACGGCATGCAGCGGACTGTGTTGCATGAGCACCCCATGGAGGTCAACAATACATTTTGAATTTTTTTCAATGCTGGCAACTTCATTCGTCACATTTTTTATCGTCCCATTCAACTTCTGAAAAGTCAACCTGCCTTCCTGGCCCGACTTCCTGTTTTTTTCAGTGTAGGATACCTGTCCATCGGACACACGCATTTGCTTTATATTAATCGTAAAGGGCAGTTTTTCCAGTTGCTGGTGTGGATAGTTGCCCAACTTACTTCTTGTGTCGGTTGGCGCTGTCCGGTCTTTGTACACATTGATTTGCGGACTGGTTAAATCAACGGTATCGACAGACAATATATTACGGTTGATCCATTGTGGCAATTGAAAATTTACCAATCTTATTTTAGGAAACTCAAGGTTGAAGCGATCTTTATCATAACCCACTTTGCTATAAAAAGCTTTCTGTCCCGCCAGCGGATGAAACCTGAAGTTTTCGAATTCCACATTTTTCGCCGCAGAGGAATACCATAGTTTTTTTGCTTCTATCGCATACAAGCCATCCCCTGTCTGCAATTTTATATCATTGAACTGTATGGAGACATTTTTTGAAAATAAGATGCGGTCCTTTTCCATGCTGGAAGCACTATCCACTTTGGTATTATCTATAATGGTGGAGCAGTGTTCGAATTTCCACTTAAAAGCCCGGGCACTGTCGGCATTAGTATAACTTATACTAACGTCATCCAGTATAATTTTACTGATATTTATCGATTGAATATCGGGCTGTATCAATTTCCAGAAGGGGTCGTTGCTACTATTTATCTTTTTATCTGATTTGCGGAAATGGCGAGAAAAAGTAATGTCCGCATTTTTAGAAATAATACTTTCAATATTGATTTTCTTGCGGTAAAGAAGCGGCAACAATCCAATACCGCCGATCGATCCATTTACTAAATTGATTTCAAAAGTAAGGGCGGGCAGGTTGGCAAGTTTTTCTCTTTGTGCATAATGTGCACTGTCTACCTGGATATGCAGGTTTTTCAATACTACAGAACTTTTCCAGTAATTGACAGTTATCTTTTCTAACTTAAAATTATAAAGACTGTCGGAGCCGGCCACGATCAGCTTATCCAGCCGTTTATAGATGATGGGTTCCAGGTAGCGGTCTATAAAAACCTGGACGGCAACAGCAAGCAGCAATAAGAAGATGATACTACCGATAATAATTTTCCGCGTCCTCCGTTTGACTGGCAAAAGTGATTTATGCATTCGGTATTGTTATAAAAAATGCATGCCAGGGCGTGAAATACAGGGTTTTTCACTGGAACCCCGGCTGCTTAAATTACAAAGCGATAGCCAATCCCTTTAATAGTAATGATTTCGAGCGAAGGATCCTCCTTCAAATAACTGCGCAGCTTAGTCACATATACATCCAGGTTGCGGCTGTTAAAGAAGGAGTCATTTCCCCATAAGAGGTTCAAAATGTCTTTCCGGTCAATAACTTTATCCCGGTTCCCGTATAATAGTTTCAAAAGTTCGCTTTCACGGAAAGAAAGCTTACGGTTTTCCTTGCCATCGGTTAGTAATTGCCGGTTGAGATGAAAAGTGAATTTACCGATCAAAACACTGTCGGTTTCCATGGGTTCCGGAGAATCCCTTTTTGCATGCAGCGCGTTCTGGATCCGCACGATCAATTCTTCCATGCTGAAGGGTTTGCGGATATAATCATTGCCGCCAGATGAAAAACCTTTTAGAACATCTTCTGTCTGGGTTTTGGCAGTAAGAAAAATTATGGGCACAGTTTCGTCGATATTCCTTATTTCACCGGCAATGGTAAAGCCATCTTTATTGGGGAGCATCACATCCAATACACAAATATCGGGTCCGGTCTTTTTAAATAAGGCCGTGGCTTTAGCGCCGTCACTTTCCATGAATACCTCAAAGCCGCGGGTTTCAAGACTTTCTTTCACAATCTTACCCAGGAACAATTCATCTTCCACATACAACAGTTTTATTTTACTCATGCTGTTTATCTTTTAGTGTAGCCAGCAGGTTTTTTACGGACTTTTTATAAATCCTGCGTTTATCATCAAAATAAATTACATCGGCTTCCTTCCGGGGAATCCTGATTGTAAATACAGTGCCCTTGCCTGGCTCACTATCTGCAACGATATAGCCCATGTGGCGGTGCACAATTTCTGAAACATAACTTAACCCCAGCCCATACCCTTTAATATTATGCTGGTCGCCCATCGGTACCCGGAAAAACTTCTCAAATATTTTTGACTGGTATTCTTTTGCAATGCCAATACCATTATCGCTTACCCGCAGTTCAATGATATCACGCGGCAATTCTTTTATCTGTACTTCAATAACAGGATGTTCGCTGCTATACTTTAAGGCATTATCAAGCAGGTTGTAAAGTACGCTGATCATGTGAAGCCGGTCCGCTTCGATTATAAAGTGACTGCCTTCTGTTTTTATACTTACTGCCGCCTGGTGTTTTTCAAACTGAAGTCTCATGATTTTTAATACTTCATTCACCAGGTCCCGTAAGTCAAAGCTTTCTTTTTTTAATTCTACCTCCCTGTTTTCAAACATGGAGAGCTTTAATACCTTGTCCACGAGCAAGCCCAGACGTTGGAGCTCGGAAGCGGAAATATCCAGGTACTCCCTGGTTTTTTCGGGGCTTTCCGCGGCGCCAAAACTTCTTAAGGCTTCAATGGCTACACCTACCGTGGCGATCGGTGTTTTTAATTCGTGGGTAATATTGCTTATGAACTCATTTTTCATCACGGATAACCGTTGTTGCTTGAGCAAGCTGCGGTAAAGCAGGATAAATGAAAGAATTGTCACGCCAATTAAAAACACAGAAAAAAGAATGGGTCCCAAAATTTTACGAAGGAGGAATGGAAACGTATTACCCAACTGCAACTGGTAAGTTACGGGCTTTGCAAAACCAAGGGTTACTTCATTATAGAATGGCAGGTCTTTACGGGTTGAGCTGTCGATCCGGACAATTGAAAACGGAATGATCGTTTTATCTTCTTTTATTTTTTCGCTGAACTTTGCCCTGATTTCTTTTACGGTCAGCGTATCATGCAGGGAATCTACCCCTGATAAAAGTTGCATGAACTTATCCCGGGGATCATTGGGACCGGACGGCCTTTTGGCTGAATCGGCATTATACCATTCGGTGTTGTGATTTAAAGAAACAACTATTTTTCTCTTGTTTGTAGTATCTCTTTCCTTATCGCTCAGCACGTTTATCATTTCTATATTATCGATATCCGGGCGGTTATCTATTCTGTCCATCCGGGTGTCATTCACGAAAACCCTTACGGTGGATGTGTTGGTTCCGGAATCACGGTACCGTACGCCCAGTTTCAATTTAGAGGCCTGCAATTCAAAAACGGATTCGCGGAGCGCCATATTCGTCTTGATGGCCAGCGACTTTTTTTCACGGGTATAATTATCAAACAACCAGTAGCCCTGAAAACCGGCTACAATCAACAGGGTAACCAGGATCTGGAACAATAACCGCTCTGAATGTAATGTAGTACGCTTCATTTTTAAACTACCGTTTTCTCATGACATGATATCTACTGCTCAACAAAAGTAAGTATTCGCTATAGTAATGAAGAGGCAGTTAACCTTTATTAACCTTAATGAAAGGTGCATTAACCTCTTCGGTGGGGCTGATGGTTTAGTTTTGAACCTGCCTGGATGATCCAGGAAATTAAAATCATTATTATGAAAAGGATACTGCTTATACTATTTGTTTCCGCTACTTACTGCTGCGGCTTTTCACAGCAGAAAGAGGGAAAAGTTGTCTATGAAAGAATTTCACAGATGCAGATAAGGATCAATGATAACGACCAGATGGAACAAAACCTGCCGCGGACGAGAACGGATAAGTTTGAACTTTTGTTTGGGAACAACCAATCCTTATGGCATATTTCTGACGAAGAGACTCCGCCGGAAGAAGGTCCTGGCGGCGGTGTGCAGATCAGAATGGTCGGGGGCGGCACGGACGATATAAGTTTTTATGATTTTACAAAAGGAACGAGCACGGAACAACGTGAGATGTTTGACAAAAAATTTATTATTTCAGACAGTCTCAAAAAATTGAACTGGAAACTTAGCGGGGAAACAAAAACTATTTTAAATCATGTATGTCAGAAAGCAACATCCCAACGCATTGGCGTGCGCACGATGATGAATATGGATAATGGTAAGATGGAGCGAAAAGAAGTCGCCGATACCAGCGTCATTGCTGCATGGTTTGCCCCGGATATACCGATGGCTACCGGACCCGCTGAATTCCAAAACCAATTACCCGGCCTGATACTGGAGGTTGATTTAAACAATGGAAGGCAAACCTACAGGGCAACAGAAATATCAGCCAAAGCCGATCTAACCGCTATTAAGGAACCAAGGGGCGGTAAAAAAGTATCGCGTGATGAATTCAAAAAGGAGACACAAAAGATGATGGAAGAGATGGAGAGAAATAACCAGGGCGGCAACCGGGTGATACGATTTAATAATTGAACAATTAACGGTTATCCGCTAACGTTTGTTTAGGTGGTATAAACACAAACTTAACAGGCAAAGCTTGGTATATTGCGGTTTCGTGGTTAATTTTGTTCCACTATTTTAAATCAGGAGTAGTTATAAATTAATAGCTACAAAAAGAAAATCCTCTTAACGCATCTGCACTTGCCTCCTGGTTGCTTCCATTCATAACATTGCTGCCCGTTGCTGAACAAGATTATTTTAACAATAAATATTTATGTTATGAAAAAGAATGCATTTAAAATTACCGTAAGAAGGGTTGCAAGCTCGTTCTTGGTTTCAACCGTTCTATTTTTAAGCACCGCTTCCGCTCAAGGCCCTGTTGTGGCAGCATTTCGTGAAAGCCCCGTAGAGGTTAAATGTGTCGGTTCGGATAATGATAGCTATGTTTTTAATGTGGCGTATGACAATGATAACGGCGATAAATTTTCGCTACGCATCCTGGATTCGGCAGGGAATCTTTTATTTGCCGGAACCTATAACGACAGAAAATTTAATAAAAAGTTCAAGCTTGAAAAAGAGGGAAACGACAAATTGAATTTTGTTATCAAAAATCTTAGTGATAATACGATTCAGGCTTTCGAAATAACAACCACTACCAGGATAGTTGAAGATGTTGTTGTGAAAAAAGTGTAATGAGGGGAGCTGCCGTAAAGTATCAAAGCGGATTTCAGGAAATGCAAAAAGCCGCTCAATTTAAAGCGGCTTGATATAATAAATGGTTAGTAAGTAAAAGGCTTGTTAATGCGGAGTCTTCTTATTGTGATTATAGCCATGCGCTGCGGGCGATGAACCGGAAATGACGACCGACAGAACCGACTTTAATAAACGGAAAACATTAAAAGAGGGTCTGTAGTAATTCTGATAGATTTTAGCTTCTTCGTGTGTGTGAGAAATGTTCCTGTTTTTCATATTGGGTTTGTTTGAATTAATAGGATAACGAAATTTTCTGTTTAAAAGTATATAAGAAAAGCGATTTTTTCTAATCTTTACGCCCTTTATTACCAATGTAACCCTAGTTTATGAGAAAACAAAAGCATTTTTTGATATTTTTTGTATTTTTTTTATCTTTTTTTATTCCGTCTGCCCAGTTAAAGCTACCGATCAACAGCGGGTTTCAAAGCGATGTAGAAACTATCATTAAGGACTATCCCAACAGCTTTCAGCATTATATCGGTGAAGAACTGGTAGCAAATCCGCAGTCGACGGATTATTTATCCATGCTACAAGTGAATGGCTCTGAAGAATGTCATATCACAAAATATCCTGCCAAAGGAAGAAGCAGGTATAGTTTCCAGGCCGTCATGCTGACTACTGATGATTTTGAAACCGCCAAAAGCAGCTTTCATAATTTTTACAAACAGCTCAACAACCTTTCCGTTCATATTGGAAGTGGCTGGTCATTTCAACTGCAGGGTGCTTACGAGACGCCTTCAGAGGAAAAGAAATTTACCAGCAGCATTTTCTCGGCAGACCCTGCCGGTGGTGAAGGCATTAAGCAACTGCGGGTGGAATTGCTGATGGAGTATGTTTTAATGGAATGGAAAATAAAAGTGCTGGTATATGAAAAGGAAAGAGAAGACGATGAGCCGGGCGAAATAAAAACGAATTAGAGATTGTAAGGGAAGACGTTGCTTTCTGAAAACAAGATATTTATATTTATTTGCTGTCTTAAAGAACACGGAAATTGAAATCATAGCGATTCTTCAAATCCAGTTGCCCCACCTTTTAAGGCGGGGTTCAATGAAAAACAAAAGCTCCCGGCTTTAGCCAAATCAAGTTATCAGCCTTTACTATTTCGAAAGCTTTTCATTTGAGAAGAAATTAGGCTAAAGCCAATACAGCTTACTATATTCAATCCCTGCCTTAAATGGCAGGGCAAGTAAAAACAAAACATCTTTCATTTTATTTGCCAACTTCTTAAAAAAAGATAGGAACTTGAAATCATAATAACTCTTCAAATCCAGTTGCCCCGCCTTTTAAGGCGGGGGTTCAATGAAAAACAAAAGCTCCCGGCTTTAGCCAAATCAAGTTATCAGCCTTTACT